>CAZDLH010000411.1:0-897 GCA_964505925.1 uncultured Burkholderiales bacterium | reverse complement strand
GGTACTTGCCCGCCGGGCTGCTGGGAGCGATAGCGCCTGCGGGTGAGATATGGTCGGTGGTGATCGAGTCCCCTCCGAGCACCAAGACCCGGGCGCTTTCGATGGGGCGGATAGGTTCAGGTTCAGCAGACAGATCCTTGAAAAAGGGCGGTTCTTGGATATAGGTGCTTTCGGGGTCCCACTCGTAGACCGCCTGATCGGTACTGGGGATGGCGTTCCAGTCCGGGTTGCCGTCGTAGACGTTGGCGTACTGGTCGCGGTATAGGTCGGGACTGAGAGACTCTTGGATGGTCTGTAGAACCTCATCTTGGGTGGGCCAGATGTCTTTGAGGTAGACGGGGTTGCCGCTCTTATCTTCACCGAGGGGCTCGGTCACCAAGTCGATGTCGACGGTGCCCGCCAGTGCGTAGGCGACCACCAGCGGCGGTGAGGCGAGGTAGTTGGCTCGAGCGTCGGGGGAGATGCGTCCGGCAAAGTTCCGGTTACCCGAGAGAACCGAGGTGGCTACGAGATCGGCGCTATGAACAGCTTCCCGAATCGGCTCGGGAAGAGGTCCGCTGTTACCGATGCAGGTCGTACAGCCGTACCCGACGGTCTGAAAGCCTAGCTCGTTGAGGTATTCGGTGAGACCGGCCTTATCTAGGTACTCGGTGACGACCTTCGAACCGGGAGCGAGCGAGGACTTGACGTGAGGTTTTGTCTGGAGTCCTTTCTCGACGGCTTTCTTGGCTAATAGCCCAGCACCGACCATCACGCTCGGGTTACTGGTGTTCGTGCACGAGGTGATGGCCGCGATCACGACCGCTCCGTGGGTGATCTCACCGGTGCTTCCGTTGTGCCCGATGACAGCCTTGCGGGTCACCTGTTCGTCGCTAAGGGCGAACCCTTGGGGCCCGA
>CAZDLH010000410.1:0-3213 GCA_964505925.1 uncultured Burkholderiales bacterium | reverse complement strand
GTGCGGAAGGTGTCGGTGTTCGGGTCGGCGCGATGCGCACCGGAGACCGAAGACTATCAGCAGGCGGTCGAGTTCTCCCAGGAGATCGTAAAGCGAGGCTTTATGGTGCTCACCGGCGCCGGGCACGGTATCATGGAGGCTGGTAACCGAGGAGCGACGGCCGAACACAGCTTCGGACTCAATATTCGGCTACCGTTCGAACAGGTCGCGAATCCCTACATTAAAGGCGACTCGAAGCTGATCAATTTCAAGTATTTTTTCACGCGCAAGCTCGGTTTCATGAAGGAGACCCACGGGCTGGTCTGCTGCCCCGGGGGGTTCGGTACGCACGACGAAGGCTTGGAAGCCTTGACCCTGGTTCAGACCGGTAAATCTCTGCTGGTTCCGATCGTCTTTCTTCACCCTTCAGGGGCCCCGTTCTGGACCGACTGGCATCAGTACAATGTGGACCGCCTTTTGGCCCGGGGAATGATCAGTCCCGAGGATCTCAGCTTGTATCGGCTGACCGACTCCGTCGAAGAGGCCTGTCGAGAGATCTGCGATTTCTATCGCCGTTACCACAGTATGCGGTACGTGGGTGATGAGCTGGTCCTCCGCCTCGAGGCTCCGCTCCTCGAAGAGGAGCTCGATATCTTAAATCAGGAGTTCTCCGACTTGGTGAAGTCGGGCTCCATCGAGCCGAGCGAGGTGCTCCCAGTGGAGACGGACCAGTCGATCGCCCACTTACCTAGGCTAAGGTTTCATTGTCGCCGCCGCGGTTACGGACGGCTCCGGCAGCTCGTGGATCGGATCAACGGGTTCCCCCTCCCGGATGAGTGCACTGTGGAAGTGCCGGAGGCTGGCGCCGGCGGCCAGCTCCCCGAGGATATCGACGAGTATGACTAGCCCGCGGGAGCTGCCCCGGGCCGAGCTTTCCCCGGGGCTCGCCTCCACCTTTCGGCACGATCTGAAAGGGGGGCTGATCTCGCTGCGGATGGGGTTAGAGTCGCTGGAGGACGAGGTGGACCTCAAGCCTTTACTTCTGCAGACTCAAAGTCAGGTCGAGCGCTTGGCGGACCAGCTCTTAGGTCTACTTCGAACCGAGAGCCTGATGAGGACGCCCATCAGCTGCGGAGCTCTCCTGAACGAGCTCACCTCCCGGTTGCAGACCCACTACCGGGATCTCCATATAGAGCAGGCGAAGCCGAGCGCACCGCTGCGGCTGTCGGTCGACACCGAGGCGCTCTGGATGGCGTTCAGAGAAGCGGCCGAGAACGCTATTGCGCAGGAAGCGACGCGTCTGGTCTTGAGCGTCGAGCCCGCGGGAGAGTCGGCTCTTCTTCGGCTGAGCGATAACGGCCGAGGGCTCGAAGGAGCTCCGAGCGATGAAGAAGGGCTAGGCTCCCATCTGATAGGGCGCTGTCTCCACGCCCATGGGGGGTCAGCCCGCCTGGTGGAGAACCGGCTAGGGACCGGAGCATCGCTGGAGCTCACCCTTCCCATCTGGGGCGAAGACGAGTGTTAGCGTGATACCGTTGAATCCGTTTCAGTACCGGCGGACTCTGGGCCAGTTCGCCACCGGGGTGACGGTGATCAGTTTTCAGCACGGCAGTGAGACGGTGGGTATGACGGTGAATTCGTTTACTTCGGTCTCGCTAGAACCGCCGCTGCTCTTATTCTGTCCGGCTCACGGGACGAGGTTCGCTGAATCCATAGAGAGCTCCAAGCCGTTCACCGTTTCGATCCTCGATCGTGACCAGCTCGACGCATGCTTTCACTTTGCGGGTCTTGCGAGTAGCCACGAACCGCGCTGGGAGGATGTGGGCGACGGGCTCCCCCCCGCCCTAGCCGGCAGTCTTACTTGGTTGAGCTGTCGGGTTCACGCCTGGCACCCTCACGGCGACCATCTGGTGGTCCTGGGGGGCGTCGAACGCCTCGGCGAAGTCTCCGAGGCCGAGCCTCTGGTCTTTTTTCGGGGAGGCTACCCCCACCTGTCAGGACCGCTGCCGCCGCGGGGGTAGAACGGGTTTTCAAAGAGCCCGGCTGCGGTCCCAAAGAGAAGGTTTTTTCAGCTAGCCACGAACACAGTCGTGTGGCTAATAATAGACATATCCGCTCCACCTTCGTCCGGGGAGTCGTCGTCGTCTTGACCGTGTTTTTGCTGGCTGGAGTCCTCTTTGCCCAGACCACTCAAGGGTTTCTAGGTTCGTGGACTCTGGAGGACAAGACGGAGATGGTCTGGACCTTCCGTCCCGACGGCACAGGGTTCATGGAGCGCTCGGTGCCCCGATCCACGGCTCGCTACACCTGGAGCTTGAGAGGGGACATCTTGAGCTTGACCACGACGGCGACCGAGGTCTCCTATTCCGTGATCGAGCAGAGCAGCGCGACGCTCATCTTGAAGAGCCACCACAGCGGGAAAACCTACCGTTTGGTCCGACCGACGGGGCGTTAGTCCTCCCCAACGTTAGAATCCCGTTTGTTTTCGCCGGAACCCGTTCCCGTTTCTCGTTCTTTCGGGTAAGTTATCTCCGAAGACGATCGCCGAGCGGAGCCGCGAAGGCATCCGCCGGCCTGGAAGGAGAACGGTAATGAGTCAGACCGAAACCCACGAATTTCAAGCTGAGGCAAAACAGCTCCTCGAGCTAATGATCCATTCGGTGTATAGCGAGAAGGATGTCTTCTTGCGCGAGCTTATCTCGAACGCTTCGGACGCCTTGGATAAAGTTCGACTCGAGTCGCTACTCAGCAGCTCCGAGGCCATCGAGGTTAAAGACCCCCATATTATTCTGGAGACCGACCCAGACAAGCGTACTCTGACGCTCCGAGATAACGGCATCGGGATGCGTCGGGACGAAGTGGTGAACCTCATCGGAACCATCGCCAAGTCGGGCACCCGAGAGTTTCTCAAAGGCCTCGAGAAGGCCAAGAACGAGAAGGAGTCTCAGGAGCTGATCGGCCAGTTCGGAGTAGGGTTCTACTCGGCTTTCATGGTGGCTGATCAGGTGGACCTGTACACCCGTCGAGCCGGGGAGGAGAAGGGGGTTCACTGGAGCTCTAAGGGCGACGGCACATATACCGTCGAAGACCACGATAGGTCCGAGCACGGGACCGAGATCGTCTTGACCCTGAAGACGGTGGACGAAGAGGACGGGCTGCACGACTATACCGACCCCCACCTTCTGAGTCGACTGGTCAAGAGGTACTCCGACTTCATCTCCTATCCCATCCGCA
>CAZDLH010000409.1:0-3223 GCA_964505925.1 uncultured Burkholderiales bacterium | reverse complement strand
CCGCCCAATACAGACACAGAACGCAAGGTAGGAGCTCGATCCCGTGAACCTCGCTCGGCTGCTTCTTCAATCGAGGCAACCAGAGGGGATCACCAATTCCTCCGCGCTGACGAATATCCAAGAGCCAAGATAAGGCCTTCATGTCGAAACCGCGCAGCCCGTTAAGATAGCGCCTAGCCTGTTCGAACTTCTCGAACTTAATAAGGGTAACGGGGTAGAGAAAACCCGGTAGACCCATCAGGGAAACCTTGCCGCTCGTTTCACGCTGGGAGGCCACCAACGCCTCTTCAAAGAGTTGGCGCGCTTTGGCGTAACGTCCCCTATTCAGTTCGTACCAGGCCTGGTGCGCCGGACTCTGGGGTTCCGTCTTCAGATTCGCCTTCAGTCGGCTGTGATCTTGTAGGGACAGCTCCTCTAGGTACAAGAGCCTGAGAGTCCGCCCTTCCGTCGAGTTCTTGGCCAGCCAGGCCGTTACGGACTCCGAAGGCTGTAAGCGCTGACTGCCCTTGAGAACCACACCCTGAACCAGGAGAGCTCGAATACCCGGCTCAAGGTGGTTCAGCCATTCCTGACTGTGATGACCCGATGCGATGCGACACAAAGGAAGAAACTTCTCGTACTCGTCTGGAAACATCTTTGCGAGTTCAGCTAAGGAGATGCAGAACTCGCTCCGGTCACCCCTATAGAGGTCTAAGCGAAAATCTCTCACCGCTTCTGGGAAGCTTCTCAAAGCCTTGGTTAAGCTGCTCACTTTGGGAAGCGCTTTGAAATAGGCTGGAAACTGCCCTGAACGAAGGAGTTCCGCCGCCACTTCTTCACGAAGCTCGTGGGGTAAACGATATGAGTTCTTCTCGGCGAGGACGAGACCGGCTTCCTCCAGGCGACCGAGCACCTCTGGAATATCGAACTCGAAAGAGCCCTTGAGCCGGTGCTCTTTTGCTAAGTCCTTGAGCCTCTTGAGTGCTTCGCGCAGCGGAGTCAGCCTGGTCGTGAGATAGAATAGACTCAAGAGCCGTAAGACCGATTTCTCTTCCGTCTTAGCTTTCTCCCATCGGGGCTTCATCTCACTCCAGCTTAAGCTGGTTCGCTCTACAACAGTGGTCAAAACTTGATCCTTTACAATAAGCGCTACGGGCTCGATCGATAGACTGTGCAAACTTAACCCTTTGCGGTGCCCTCAGGTACTCCTCGTAATACAGGCCTAGGATTTCCGTCCCAATAGATAGCCCATATTCAGCCTAAAAAGGGGTTCTGGAGACTGGTTGACGCCTACGATTAATCGAGGAATGCTAAACGGTTGAGTTCCTGAAGTGCCTCAGCGAAGGCTGCACTCCATTTTTGCGCCCGCCCGGCTGACAGTTCGGGTGTCGCCGACCCCTCCTGCTCCTGGAGGTAGAACCTACGGTTGAGTTCAATCTGGATCACCGGGGTCGTTCCGCTGCCGTAGGTCTTAGTGATATATCCGCCGGAGAACGGCACATCCACGCTGATCTGTGATAGTGGAATTCCATAAGCTCGCGCCAAACAGGCTCGGAAAGACTCTACCAGAGCCGGCGATGCGGAGGCACCTCCCCTATGTCCTAAGCAGATCAAGGGCCGCTCTTCACCCTCTCTATCCGGCGAGGTCGAAAGAGCCTTGGGCGCCATCGAATGGCAGTCGATGATGAGCTTGAACCTCGCTCGCTCGATCCAAGCGGTGAGGGTCTCGTGGTAAGGTCGATACAGTCGCTCCAGGACCGTTTCGACTAGGGGCTGTGGAGGGAACCGATGGAATACCTGCCGATTCGTATGGGTCAACCTCTTTACCACACCGTCGGGCCTCGCCTCACCGTAGTCATCCGGGCCGCGATTGAGATCGACAAAAGTTCGCCCGTAATCGAAGGCGAGGAAACCTTCCACTAAGCTTTCCACATCGAAGATCTCTCTCGTCAGATGATCGGTATCTTCAATTCGATCCTGCAACGATGCTGAGACGAAAGGCACAAACTCTTCTGGGACGCTGACACCCCCGTGGGGGATCGAGATAGCAAATGGAAGCCGCTGCATAGGTCCCAGATGCTCTATGCAGCGCGCTCGCTCCTGCAGCCCAAAGATAGTTCAAACCGCCCCCATAGATGGACCTATCTCCGCAGCAATTGCGAGAAAACTCCACAAAGCGATGAATAGGATCTCATATCGGGGTCACGAAATGACCACTCATGAGGGGTTCACCTCCAGAAGACTATCTCGGCTTAGCTCTACTGGCGCTGTGCGGTCAAGATTGGTCCCGAGCCAGGGAACTCTTGGAGCGTTCTCTGGCGTCTGGCTCGCCCACTCATCGTACCGCTCTGTTCTTACTCTCCATCGCCGCTACATCCTCAGGCCACGAGGCCGTCGGGAAGACGCTCTGGGAGCGAGCCTCGACCACCGAGCTCTCCCCCTCCGACCTGCGCAGATTCGAAGCGCCGGAGACCTTAGAAGGCCGCGCACTGGTTCGCCTGCACCGCCTGGAAACAGCTTGGTTCGCTTTCAATGGCTGGGCAGCCGACTTCGGTGGCGTCGCGCTCGAAGACCAAAATTGGATTCGCTTCTGCCAACTTCTCCGACAAGCCGAAGCGCTCAGTCTCGAGAAGGAGTTCGGATGGCTGCTCGAGCGTGAAGCGTCCCGTTGCTCCTGGCTATGGAATCTCATAGCGTTGGCCCACCTTCAAGCAGGCGACGTTCACACTTATGGGGAGATGGCTGCTTCGAAGCCTGAAGTCGCGAGCGCGCTACCCGCCCCCCTCTCGGACGCTTTGATCCGAGAGGGGCTCGAACCTCTCGCGCTAGAGCTCGCATCGGGCGTATGGTGTACCAGATTACATCACCCCTCAACATCCCCACCCTACGTCGGTATTGCCGCCGAACATCGAGTTCAGCCCATCCAGAGCTCGACGCTCGATACTTTCTGGGACAGCTTTGATACACTCCTCGAAACCTTTCGGCTGCAGGAGTTCGAGAAGTGCCGCCGGGAGTGTGCCAAGCTGGAGTCCTGCCTCTGCGAAGAGCAACAGATCGAGAGGGCTCTACTCCTCTACTTTTCAGCGGGGTCCTGTCTTCTCGAAGGGGATCAGTTCGGAGCGCAGGACTACTGCTCGGATCTCCTCAGTCTAGAGCATATACCCTTTACCTCGGAAATAGCTGGGCAGCTCGGTGCCCACTTAGAGTCCCTACATCTACCAGAAATAGCAGAGCGACTAAGGAA
>CAZDLH010000408.1:0-3229 GCA_964505925.1 uncultured Burkholderiales bacterium | reverse complement strand
TACGCTATCGCATTGCCGATGGGGCTGATGGTCGGGGCGCAACCCGGCGCGACTCGCGTCTGGCCCGTTCCGTCCACGTTCATCACCCAGACCTCGTTGTCGTTACGCTCGAAGGCGATGGTCTGGCCGTTAGCCGTGACGGAAGCGAAACGGTAGTTGTGATCACCTTTGGTGAGCCGGCGGATCTGGGTGCCATCGCTCATCATAGTGTAGAGGTGCCAGTTTCCGTTCCGATTGCTCTCGAACAGGATCTCTCCCGGGGCTGCGATGACCACCGGCTCCACGTCGGAGACCTGCGCCTGTACTTCGAAGGTAGAGTCTCGAACATCGGCCTCGAGGCTAAACTTGTCCCCGGCTTCGGCGGTATGCGGCGGCGTCCAGGTCCAGACCGAACGCCAGACATCGGTCTCCGTAATCCCGTTCAGCTCGAGTTCGGGGAAGAACTCCATCCGTTCCCGGAGCACCCCGCCGTCTCCCGTGGGTATGGAAAACCTACCTTTGAACTCATCCCCTTTTTCCGGACTGTCCAGCCAGCCGGCGTAGAGCGGCTTGCCGTCCTGGGACTTAGCGTAGACTTCCAGGGTCAGGTACTCCCCACGGTCCAAAACGTGAGCCATCGATGGACCGTCCGGCCCATCGAGCTCTTCTGCTGGCGGTGTCACCTCCGAGTGGAGGATCAGCGGCGCTTTCGGGGTGTGGGAGGTCTCCATTTTAGGCGGGGCCGGCACGCTCGCCGGGGAGTTGGCTCCGAAGGTGTTCACTCCACCGCTTCCGTGCAGCAGGCCTTTATCGTACTCCACCGCACCGGTTCGAGATATGGCTAGGGTGTACGGCTCTCCGGCGGCCACCAGGTTTCGCCCCCCCAGCTCCATGCCCATCGACACCACCAAGCGGTAGCTTCCGTCGGCGGCCGGCAGACCGTTGGTCACCACCGAACCGTTGGGAGTAAAAAAGATGACGTCGCGGTCGCTGAACTCGCTGGGAAGCCAATCCGTCAACCGGTCCTCCCAAGCCGTGGCTTTCGAACCGATCAGCTCGGGCGCTGGGCCAAAGCTCGGACCTGGGTAGGTGACCACCGCCATGGCGCCCTGGGGATAGTCTCCCTGGTAGTCCACGACCCGGGTCACCACCGGGTCGGTGTCGCCTTCGAGGATGAAGAGCGAGCGGCTGACCCCCTGGTGAAAGAGCACCGCCACCGGACTCCCCTTGGTGATCGCCTTCTCCCGAGCGAGCCGAAGCTCCGCGGCCACCGAAGTGGCCATCCCCCGAGACCCCCCCATGGTCGTGCTCTTCTTCAGTCCGGTGACAGCTAGCCCCATGATCAGGGCCCCCAGAGCTACCACGACCATTAGTTCGAAGAGGCTAAAAGCTCTCTGTTTTCGCTGTTTCACTACAAACCTCCCCACAATAGTTCTAACACATGTTCGGCCGTTAGACTGGAACACCGGCAGACCGTGTATGAACAGAGGTTCGAATCTCGACCCCCTCCATGGCTTGCCCCAATCTAAAACCGCTAGCTGGAATAGAGCTGGAACAAGTTCCCTAAAGTGGCCTGGAGGTTACATACTTATGCCCACTTCACAAACTTCCGTGATCTTCGATCCGTATGATCCGAAACGGCTGGTTTCCCGGGCGCATATCGATCTCGAAAGTGATGGTCCGCTCGGCGTCCGGGTGGCCCGCTCGAGGCCCGACCCTCCCCACGCAAGTCACCAGATAGAAGCCCACCTCGGGGTAGAACTCGCTGTCTTGCTCTATCAGGGGGCGATCCCTGACCACCGCCCGGAATCGACTGTCGAGAATCACGGTGTAGCTACCGTAATACTCCCCTTCGCTGTCGTAGACGTCTTCACTATAGGAAAAGAAAGGCTGGTCATCGCCCAGGGGCGGAAAGAGAATATCTTTCCCCAGTTTGACTCTCAGGTCTTCCCAGCCCGCCAGCGCTAAGCCTCGGGCTTGGAAGGACTGAGACTGGGCCTGGGCTACCCTCATCCGCGAGACCTGACTCGACATGACCCCAAGCCCTAGCGAAATGAGTATGGCGAACAGAAAAAGAGCACCGAGTATGAGAGACCCGCGCTGCCTTAAGCCGAGCGACACCCTCCTTTGCTTCATGGCGACTGCTCCACTCCCGGGCAGTAGACTAGGGTTTCGAAGACGTAGATCCGCCGCTGGTCCCTCATCGACAAAGCGATCCTATAGCTCCCATCGACCCCGTTGGGGGTGACCCGAAAATCGTTAACGTGATTGGCCACCAGCGTAGCCTGGTGTGAGTCCACCTGCCGCATGAGCTGTTCACCGGTAGTGAAATACCGCACGGTGGAGAGATTCGTGTACTCCCGATCCCAAGTCATCGGATCCGCCTCCGGGTCGTTGCCGACGGCGAGCGGGGTCTGCTCCCTCGGGATGGCACCCGGCAGAGTCGGAGCGATCTTGCGGAAGGTCACGGCGGTCGCGCCGATAGTCGCAGACCCGATCATCTCTCTCATCTCGCTGGCTAGGCGCTCACACCCCAAGGTCGCGCCTTGGAAGATCTCCGCTTTACGCTCCAACGAGGTGAGGGTGTTCAAGGTGTTCTGAGTGAGCTTGGCCACACAGAACATCACGATCCCGGCCAAGAAGATAACGAACACGACCTCTATCAGGCTAAAGCCTCTCCACTCGCATCTGCGCTGCTTCACGGCATCGATATCCCCGCGGTACCGAAGCGCTCTTGACCTCGGTACCGCACTCGAGCTTGAAGCTCGAAGGTGCCCCCTACGCCGAATCCAGCCGGCCTTCGGACCCGGACTGTGCGGCCGTTAGCGTCGGTCGGACGCAGGTCCGCCGCTGCGGTGCTCTTGGGGTGGGCCTCCCAGAGCACCACGATATCTTCGATCTCGGCCCCGGCTGAATTTCTGACGTCGGCGCGATACTCCGCCTCCCCCCCCGGGCTCAAGCTCCCTCCTCCAGACACCGACACGACGCTCACGTTCACCGGGGTGTGCAGCAGCGGGTCGCCGAGAATAGAGATCAAGCGGTACTCTCCGTTTCGACCCCACCGAACTACGATCTCGACCATTCGAAAACTCTCGTCGAAGGTTCTACTGTAGGGAGTGGACTTATAACGGTAGTTGTACTGAGGGTTCTGATCGAGAAACGGATCCACCTGAGGGGGCTCCCGATAAGGGTTGTTAGAACTCGGATGGCTCCCTGGAGGCGGAGTGTAGAAAGTGCTAGAGGGGCTGTG
>CAZDLH010000407.1:0-3234 GCA_964505925.1 uncultured Burkholderiales bacterium | reverse complement strand
GTCAAGCGAGAGGCGATTCAGAAGCTATACCTGAAGTCGTTCTTGCTTTACGCTCGAGAACAGCAGTCGACGGCGTCCAAGATGGAGCCTGACGACCCTCGGGCAAAGCGCCTCCCCGCGGTCGCCAGCTCCTCAACCTACTTAGCCCAAAACTTTCACCGAGCTCCGGTCCTAGTACTCGCCTGTAACACCGGACGAGTGGAGGAAGCTGGGCCGTTCTTTCAGGCTTCGTTCTACGGCTCAAGCCTCCCCGCCGTCTGGTCCTTAGCCTTGGCCTTGAGGTCCCGCGGACTCGGCACCTGCTGGACGACTCTGCACCTTCGCTACGAGAAAGAGACGGCAGAGCTGCTAGGCATCCCCCCGAATGTGACTCAGACTTGCCTGCTACCGATCGCTTACTTCACAGGGCAGTCCTTCAAGCCCGCCGCCCGCCTCCCCGTAGAGCAGGTCGCCTACCTCGATACTTGGGGCGAGCCTTTTCGCACCTAGCAGGAGCGCTCGCAGATGCGTGGAGTCCGTCCGGGGTTCACCGGGGCCGCGCTGGGCCCCGCACCCCGGCGCCTCCCAGGGTGGTTCGCTGCTAAACGGCGGTCTGGTTCGCTCGCCAGCAGCGCTCAACGCTCGTGGTGTGGGCGAGGCGCACTCGCAGTAGAGCCCAGCCCCGCATCCCGGCGCCCCCCGGCGTGGTTCGCTGCTAAACGGCGGTCTGGTTCGCTTGCCAGCAGCGCTCAACGCTTGTGGTGTGGGCGAGGCGCACTCGCAGTAGAGCCCAGCCCCGCACCCCTGCGCCTCCAGTGCATCCCTGCAGCCCGCCCCACCCAGCGCACCCAGCGTCCGCAGCGCCACCCGCATCCCGTCGCCGCCTGCGTGGTGCGCGAAACTGCGCCGGTCGGCACAAAAGTTGTTTGGTTCGCTGATCTAGCGCGGTCTGGCTCGCAAAACTTCAGCGCTCAACGCTCTTGGTGTGGACGAGGCGCACTCGCAGTAGACCCCGGCGGCGTGGGGCGGCGTGGGTCCGGCGTGGTTCGCTGCCCAGGGGCGGTCTGGTTCGCTTGCCAGCTGCGCTCAACGCTCGTGGTGTGGGCGAGGCGCACTCGCAGTAGACCCGGGCGGCGTGGGTCCGGCGTGGTTCGGCGCTGGGAGATGCCGCGCCTCGCTGCTCTCGTGAGCGACTCCGCCCAGCGATGCACGATCACTGCCCAGCTTGGTTCGCTGCTGAACGGCGGTCTGGTTCGCTTGCTAGCAGCGCTCAACGCTCGTGGTGTGGGCGAGGCGCACTCGTAGTAGAGCCGGGCGGCGTGGGGTGGCGTGGTTCGGCGTTGCCCGGCGTGGTTCGCTTGGTTCGGTGCCCGGCGCTGTTCATAATCTGTACATACTTGCTTAACGTCTTGGCAACGTTCGGGGTGTGGAATGTTCATAGAAGGGCTCTACAGTGAAGGTATGTTCGGTTTTACTTACGCTCAAAGACTACGGGCAGCGCGCGAGCGCGCTAAGCTTTCTCAACGAAAAGCGGCAGAAGCTTGCGGGATGTCGCGAAGTCGGCTGTCACGGCTTGAACTGGGAGTGACGCTTCCGTCGAGGAGTGCGCATCGACTCTTAAAGAAGACGCTCGGGCTGGCTGCGAAGTTTCCGCAGATGCGAGCTTCGTATCGCGGGGTCCGCCTAAAGACGAGGGGGCGCTTTCCCGCCCCTCGCCCATTCATCGCGTTGGGCGACCGGCCGATTCAGATCCGGTTTCGGGCAGCACGGGCACGCCATCAGAGCCTGGTGGAGCGCTGGGTGTCGCGGATTCGAACTCGGGAAGACTTCGCCGATGTGCACTATGTGGCGTCGCGACTTCAAGCGGATTCCTACGCCGAAGTGCTCTTCATGCTTCGCCTCCTGGAGGCGGGAGCCGAGCCCGTATTTTTGCCGCTCGGGCGGCTCGGTTGGCTTCCGGTGCCCGCTGTCAAGGCTGACAGCCGTGAGGAGATCATGCATCGACCGCTACCTGCGCTCTATCATCAGCAGGTCGTCTACTTCTTCCAGGTAGCGTTCGCGACTCCGCAGATCCGAAGGGTCGACGTCTTGGCTTGGCACACCGATGACAAAGCCTGGGTGATCTACGAGATCGACGGTGCAGGTCATGAAAGTGACGAGGATAAGCATCGGTCTGCGGTCTTGAGGCTGCCGGTCTTCAGATTGAAGCCGGAGAGCATCTGCCGCCCGGACTTCGTCGAGAGATTTGTCGCCGATGCCGCTTGGGTCTACCGTCGCAACGCATACTGGCCGACGCCGTCGTCCTTCTCGGAGTAGAGTTGACAGGTAGCGCGCCGCTGGAGAGGCGTTTCAGGCCTCGGGTGGCGCTCATGTCGGGCTGCTGTTCATAGGTTGACGACTTCAGCGCAGGCTAGTTTAGAGTGCCGAGCATACTTCGTGGGGGCCGTGGCCGGCGTCGATCGGGAGCGTCTCGCCGCTTCTGAAGTCCGGCAGAGGGAGAACCGAGGCGGGCGGGTAAACCCGCTGGGAGATGAAGAATCACTATCTGTTGATGCGTCATGGGGAGAGTCAGGCCAACCAGGCGGACCTGATCGTGAGTGCTCCGGAAAACGGGCTCAAGCTGTACGGTTTGACCCCGCGGGGGCGCAAGCAAGCTCAGGAGGCGGCTCGTTTAAGTGGACTGCCGAACAGCACGGTGGTGATCTGCTCGGATTTTCGGCGTACCCGAGAAACGGCAGAGGTCGTGGTGGAGGCGCTGCGGATCCGTGAGCCGCTGGTGCTCGAGCCTGCTCTACGCGAGCGCTACTTCGGGCGCCTCGAGGGCACCACAGGCGATCGCTATCGCGAGGTCTGGGCCCAAGATTCCCGCGACGCTGACCAGCCGCCTTACGGGGCGGAGTCGGCTCGGCACCTGACGATGCGGCTAGTTAGGCTGCTCCGACGCCTCGAAGCCAAGTACGTCCGCCAGCACATCCTGCTGGTTTCCCACGGCGATCCACTGCGCTTTCTAGAGCTCTGGGCTCGCAAGCGTCCCCTCGAAGAGCACATGGAGTTGCCGCACTTCGAACCCGCCGAACTCCGCGAACTCCCATCGCGTCCGTTGAGCTAAAGCCTCCCTTTCGTCGACCAGCGTCCGCCGTTGCTCGCGGCACGGCGCTGCCCAGCGCCCCCTGCCCAGCGCCCCCTGCCCCGCGCGGTTCGCTGCCCAGCTGCGGTCTGGTTCGCTTGCCAGCTGCGCTCAACGCTCGTGGTATG
>CAZDLH010000406.1:0-3239 GCA_964505925.1 uncultured Burkholderiales bacterium | reverse complement strand
GAGCCACCGACCCGACCCCACCCACCGGCCTCACTGCGGGAATATCGCTTCGCACCCGGTCCGAGGGATCTCGCTCGTAGTCGCCGGACGGCTCCCCGAGGTCGCCGGCGGCAGGCTCGCTGGACGACAGATAGTCGGACGATTGGGAGCTGCTCCACGGCTCATCGAAGCGGCTCCGGGCGTGTTCTTGACTGGGCCTCGGATCGGTCTGCTCGGTGTAGTGGGCCGGTGGGCGCTCGGGCCATTCGTTGGCCACCGGCAGGGTATCGTCGTGGCGGGGACACCAGTCGACCTGGTCTGGGGTGTCCACCTCCACTTTCACCAGCGCCGGGCATCCTGGCTGGGCCCGCAGTCGCGTCTCCTTACAGACCGTCAAGATCAGCTTCGGACGCTCCTGTGCAGGCTCTTCGAAAGCGTTCGCTTCAGCGGCCTCAGCCCCGGAGGCGCTGGGGTTCGCAGGGGACGGCGCGCCTCCCACCTCCTCCAGAAAGAAGCGGCTCGCGGGCTTGCCTTCCAGGGCTGCGTTCATGATCTGCTTCCAGATCCGGGCCGGAAGATCGCCACCGAACGAACGCTTCATCTGGGCGTTATCGTCGCGGCCTACCCAGACCGCCGTGGTATAATCGTTGGTAAAGCCCACGAACCACGCGTCGCGGAAGCTGTCGGTGGTCCCGGTCTTACCGGCCGCCTCGTGGTCGTCGAGGATCGCCTTCTGGGCGGTCCCCTCGTCCACTACGCCTTTCATCATCTGGACCATCGCCCTTGCTGTCTGCGGCGAGAGGACGTCCCGGCGGTTCGCAAAGGTGTGGTCTTCGATGGCTTCCTCGGTGGCGTCGACCACCTTCTTGATCACGTTCACGTCGATGGCGATGCCGTCGTTGGGAAACACCGTATAGACGGCCGCCATATCGATGGGTGTGACTTCGACCGCGCCCAGGGAGACCGATGGGTGCGGGGGCAGCTCTTCTCGAACACCCATCTGCCGAGCCAACTTCACGACGGAATCGACTCCCACTTCTTCTCCGAGACGTACGGTCGCCACATTTCGGCTGTACTTTAGCGCGTCGGACAGGCTTATCTTCCCCAGGAAGGTCCGGTCGGAGTTCATCGGCTTCCAGACCTCATCCGGCCCTAAGCGTAGTGTGAGAGGGGTGTCCTCGATGGTGGAATCGGGACTGCGACCTCGCTCCAGGGCGGCTGCGTAAACGATCGGCTTGAAGGCGGAGCCCGGCTGCCTGAGCGCCTGCCAAGCTCGGTTGAACTGACTCTCCTGGCTCCAGCCAGTTCCGCCCACCATAGCGCGCACGTAGCCGGTCTTGTTCTCCACGATGACCACAGCCCCAGTGTCGGCCCCCAACTTCTTTCCTTCGGTGGCGATCATCTCTTGTAGGATCTGCTCGGCCCGCTTCTGCAGCTCGACGTCGATGGTGGTCTCAACCGAGAGACCGCCTCGATAGAGCAGCTCATCGGGATAGGTCTCCGAGAGCCGCCCGAGGGCGTAAGTCGTGAAGTACGGTAGCTTGAGCATCTCGAACTCGATGTTCGGCTTATCGGCGAACTGGAAGCCTTTCATCTCCTCCATAGCTCCGTGATACTCTCGCTGGGTGATGGCGTCGGTCTCGCGCATCCGACCGAGCACCAGAATCTGGCGATGCTTCGCGGCCCGCTCGTTCACGAAGGGAGAGAACTCTGAGGGCGCTTGGGGGAGCCCCGCCAGGAGGCTGGCCTCGGCGATGGTGAGTTCCGAGGGCTTCTTGTCGAAGTAGAGCGAGGCTGCGGCTCCTATGCCGTAGGCGCCCGACCCGTAGTAGATCTGGTTGAGATAGAGCTCTAGGATCTCGTCTTTCGTGAAATGTTTTTCGATCTCCACCGAGAGCAGCGCTTCACGAATCTTTCGCTCTAGGGTACGAGTGGGCGTCAAGAAGAGGTTTCTTGCCAGCTGCATAGTGATGGTGGAGGCCCCCTGATGAGCGCCCCCGTGCTGAAGGTCGTAGACCAAGGCGCGCAGGACCCCCCTGGGGTCTACCCCGATATGTTGCCGAAAGCGGCTGTCCTCGATGGCGATGATACTGGCGCGCATGGCCGGCGCCACCTCTTCGAGCGGCGTGTAGGTTCGATTCTCGCGAAACAGCGTGGCGATGAGCTCGCCCCCGCTGGCGTAGATCCTAGTGGTCTGGCTGGGCTCGTAGGCCCGCAACCGGCTAACGTCCGGTAAGCCTTGGGAGAAGTGGCGCACCACCGACAGGCCCACCAGAAAGACCGCTAAGGCTCCACCCACGGCCAGAAGCCCGAGCAGTAGCAGCCACCGCAGACAGCCGCCTAAGCGGGATCGTTTCTGACGCTTCTCTTCCAAATCTCTCCTTTACGCGAGCTCAGATCCACCCGTGCCACGGCTTCCGAAGCTCGGCTTAGGATCCCGAGGCTAAGAAGCGTCCGGCGAGACGGTGATGATGGGCGCGCCTCTCGCGACCGCGTCCAGTACCCCGTTTATCAGGTCTTTCGACCTTTCGTCGCAAAA
Source organism: uncultured Burkholderiales bacterium (assembly GCA_964505925.1). GTDB lineage: Bacteria > Vulcanimicrobiota > Xenobia > Xenobiales > JADMJV01 > JAEXNA01. The sequence continues at coordinate 721 of CAZDLH010000406.1, read as the reverse complement.
ACACTTGCTAAATTCCACCATCTCGCTGATCGTCACCCCTTTCGGAATGTCGTCTAGAAAAAGCAGCTCATAGGATCCTAACCTCAAAAGGGCCCGTTCGATTCGCCCTAAGCGCTCCAAGGTCCAGTTCTTTAGATGAGTGCGGATCCGGTCGTCGATCCGCTCCCGTTCGGTCCAGGCTCCCCGAACCAGGATTTCGAAGAACGCCAGAGCCTCGGCCCGCCCCTCGGAGGCTAGGGGGTATAGGCTATCGGCGTCCTCACCGCTGCGACCCGCGATCTCTTCGATCACGGTCGAGACCTCCATCCCCATCAGGTCTAGCTGATAGAGCGCGGTGATCGCGAGCTCTCGAGCTTGGTGCCGACTCCGCTTCAAACGAGAGCCCCTTCGCGCGCCCGCAGTTCGGTTTCAACGAACGTGGTGTGCACGTCTCCCCGAAGAAAGTAGGCGTTGTCGAGGAGCCTGCGATGGAAGCTAGCGGTGGTGGAGATCCCCTCGATGATCATCTCGTCGAGCACTCGACGCATGCGAGCTAGAGCCTCCTCCCGATCGGCCCCGTAGGTGATGACCTTGGCCAGGAGGGAGTCGTAGAACGGCTGCACGCGAGAGCCCGACATGAGATAGGAGTCGATGCGCACTCCGGGTCCACCGGGGAAGTGGAGCCGCTCGATGGTCCCCACGCTAGGGGTGAAGCCCTCATCCGGCTTCTCTGCGTTGATCC
>CAZDLH010000405.1:2001-3258 GCA_964505925.1 uncultured Burkholderiales bacterium | reverse complement strand
GCGCACCTGGTCTTGGAGCGCTCGCCACGCCGGCTCTTCACCGGCCGACGACTCCCAAACCGAGACGGCATTTTCGAGCTCCCGGAAATGGAGGGCTCGAAAAGAGCCCGGCTGCACGGGTTCGGCGCCCTCCTCGGTCCCCGACTCATCGAGGTGGGGTAGGAGCCTACCGCAGCTGCGACAGCGTCCGGTCAAGGCGATCTGGCCTTGGCAGAAAGGGCAGCTCCGGCTGACCGGATGGCAGGCTTCCAAGACCCGGTAGGCGTCGTGGAGCTGCGAAGCGAGCTCCGCCAGGTCGGACCCCGAAGGCAGCTCGCTGGGCTCCCGGGTGCCGAGCAACTCGAGAAAAACGGCCAGCAGCGCCCCTAGCTGCTCGGTGCGAACCCGCATCTCCTCGAGGGCCTCCCGCTCCGACTCCGACTCGTTCTGGCTGGTCTGCCCGAGGGCGCGCTGCATCTCGCGGTCGACCTGCTCGAACTGGGCTCGGAACTGCTCGACCCCCTGGCGCACCGGACCTTCCGGCAGCAGCCCTCGGCGCCGACCCTCCCACAGATAGAGAAGGTGATCTAGCCTCGGGGACGGCGACTGCGGCAGGCTGTGGGTGCGCTCTTCGGCTTCGAGTTCGGCGAACCGCTCTAGGAGCTGGGCGCTGACCGCTTCCAGCTCTTCGAGCGCCGCGAGGCAGGCCTCCGGTTCGGCGAGAGCGCTTCCGGAGAGGTCCCGGGCGAGGCTCTCTGCCCGGGCGAGGCCTACGGCCAGCGGCTCCCGGTGCGTCAGGAATAGAGGGGTCTGCCAGCGGCTCTGGGCTCCAGCGTAGAAGCCCTGGCGGGCATCTCGAAAAAAGCGGGAGAGAGCCTCGGCGACCTCCCCGGGCTGGTGCCTGGAGGCCTCCTCCTCACAGAGCGCCTTGCGAAGCTCTTCGAGCAGAGGAAAGGGAGCCAAGAGTTACCAGTAGCCGAAGGAGGAGGCGTAGTAGGGGCTGGCTCCGCCGATCATCGAACCGGTCATATAGCCCAGCGAGCTGCCCGCTGCGGCACCGAAGCCGCCTCCGACCATTGCGCCGATGGGTCCGCCGAGAGCTCCTAGTCCGAAACCGAGGAGACCGCCGACCGCGGTTCCGACCATGCTGCCCCGGGCCCCGCCTATCATGGCGCCCATCGGGTTGTAAGGTCGCATCGGACTGGGGTTGTAGAATCCGCCGCCGAACGAGCGTCCGCAACCGAACATCCCGCTGCCGTATCCCCCTCCGTACCCCCC
>CAZDLH010000405.1:0-1901 GCA_964505925.1 uncultured Burkholderiales bacterium | reverse complement strand
CCCCCTCCGTACCCCCCGTAGCCGAAGGACGGGCCGCAGAAGGTGGGCATGGGACTGTAGGTGTTAAAGAACATGGAGACTCCTCATCATTCATCTTTTCATTTCTATTGTCCGTCGGGGAGACCTGCCGGACAAGGCGTCCAAGTTAACGTTTCGTTACTAGGTCGCCAGGAAGAGGTATTCGCGCTCCAGGAGCGCCTCGGCCCGCTCGAGCCAGGCTTCCATGGGAAGCTCGTCGCCCAAGCTCCCTCGCCGCTGGAGACTCTGGAGGCTCTCACCGGAGGTCGGTAGGGCTTGGAGGAGCAAAAGATCGTGACGCTCGAGCGGCTCGGCCTCCCCCAGACGGAGGTGCGCGGACAGGCTCAGGGGCACCCCCCGGTTCTGGGCCACCACCGTGGTCAGCTGGGGGTTGGGGGAGAGCGCGCTTTCCGGGGTGAGCTCTCCATTGGGGCGCGAGAAGTTCGGTTTACAGGCGTAGAGGTCGAAGAGGGGGCGGTCGAACAGAAGATCCACCAGACGGTACCGCTCCCAAGGTTCAAGGGGAGGCCCAGGGGGGGGGTCCAGTTCGGGCAAGAGCGAGTCGAGGTCCCACTGCCGGGGCTCGAACCAGCCCAGGAGCTGCAGGCCGGCCGTCTCTAAGAGCGCTCGCAGTTGGGGGATGCTGTAGGGAGCGTCATGGGGGTTCAGGTAGCGGTCGGCGAACTCCGCGTCCTCGGTCTGCAGGGCGCCGGCCCAAGGGCCTCTCAGCGGAGGGTGGACCACCCCGGCTCGGTGACCGGCCTGCTCTAGGCTCTGCATAAGGGCGCGAGCCCGGTGGAGCCTAGTGGGTAGGCCCTCGTCCCCCGGCGGGTAGAGCGCAGCGGCGGCGTCGGCGAAGCGGTACAGGTCTTGGCGTCCGAGGCTTCCGTAGACCGACAGCCGGAGCACTCCTTGGGGATGGAGCCTACGGGTCAGTGTGTTCAGGATCCCCTGGGGGTCGCTGGTGTGGTGGAGCACACCGGTGCAGTAGATGATGTCGAAGCCGGCCTCCGGCCCGAAATCCTCCGGAAGCTCCAGCAGGTCCGCGCGCTGCAGTGCCAGGTTCTTCAAGGAGAATTTCTGGGCGTCGCGCTCGATCCGCTCGAAGGCCGGCGCGTTGAAGTCGAGACCGTAGACCTGAAAGTGGGGGTAGAGCAGGGCGCCTCCCAGCACGTTCAGGCCGGTTCCACAGCCCGCGTCGAGGAAGGTGGGCTGCTCGGGGCGGGGAGCGCCCCGGTAGCTGAGGATCAGGTCGAGGTACGGATCGGCGGCGGCCCCTTCGGCTCGAGGCGGGTAGGGGTAGGCTTCGTAGAGCGCGCGGACAGCGCGGGATACGGGCGATGAGTTCGGCATCCCCACAGGTTTGGTGTCGGTCGCCCTTGCCCCTTTCCTGCCCTCGGTGAGACAGGACGCAACGCCCATCGAGAGAAGCACAGGCCATGCCTTTGTTTGCCGTCCAGCCCGTCAATCCGTCCGTCTTCGTGTCCGGGATCCCCGAGCCTCGAGGACGGATCGTCGCCCCCGTGCCCGACACTTCGGCGCGACCCCCGAGGGGGTCCGAGACGGCTGTACCCCCCGGGCAGGGTTGCCGAACCGCCCTGCGAAGGGGGTGCTCCGCATGACCACCGAGACCGAACCCCCTCAGCTAGCCAAAGTGATCGCGCTTCACCCTTTTCGCCGTGCTCAGACCTTCGACCAGCACTACGAGATGGGTCGGATGTATCGAGAGCAGGGCCGGTTAGAGGATGCGACCCGAGAGTTTCAGCGGGCTGCAGCCTTGGACCGTACGCATAGCGATGTCCGCCTGGACTTAGGGGTCCTGCTGGCCGAGCAAGGGCAGCTGATCCAGGCTGCGGTCTGCTTCGAGCAGGTGGTGGAGATCG
>CAZDLH010000404.1:0-3259 GCA_964505925.1 uncultured Burkholderiales bacterium | reverse complement strand
TCATGCGAAGCTCGGCTTCCCCCGACCGCGAGCGCCTAGCGGAAACCTTGAGCCAGCTCGCCGCGCTTTTAAAGAGTCAGCGGGTGCTCACCGAAAGCCTAAACTTTGCCGAAGAGGCCCACGGCATCCTCTTGGAACTGCGCGACGGCAAGGAGACCAAAGAGCTGGTGCCGGTCCTCAAGCTGATCTCCGAGATCTACGACATGCAGGGCGACTACGGTCGCTCTACCGAGTACGAACAGAAAGCCACCCTGCTTCGGTTTCGCCGCTGATCTAGCTGCCCCAGCTAGGACCCGAGCCGCGGAGTACGAGGGTGGACCCTCTAAAACATCGTCGGCGTGGTCGGCTCCGGCGCAGCGAACTGTACGCTGGTAAAGCCTAAGTCTAGCAAGCGGTCGTGAGCCCCGACGACGAGCTCCACCGAGCGCTCTTCCGGCGCGCTCAAAGAGATGAGCGCCCCCCGGGAGAGCTCCCGCAGCCGGGTCTGCGTGAAGAGCCTCCCCCGGACGTCTCGAAGCTCCCCGGCGGCATCCACCAAGACCAGGACGGGCGGTTCGGCCGACGCTGGTTCGGCCGGTGCTCGGCTCCCGGAGGGTGCAGCGGCGGGTGTGGTCTCCAAGGAGGCTCCGGTCACCAAGGGCACCGCCGAGCCCGCGAGCATGAAGATGATCAAGAGTACCAAGAGCACGTCGGTGAACGGGGTGATGTTGATCTCCGATATGGGCTCGGTCCGCGGCGCCCGCCCCCGCCGTCTCCTCACGAACGAGGCTCCGTGAGAACCACCACGGACTGCCAACCCGCCGTCCGCGCTTGCTCCAAGATACGATAGAGCGCTCCGTACGGCAGGTCCCGATGACAGGCCAGGCCCAGGGTCTCGTGGGCCGAGCTCTCCTTGAGATCGGCGAGCCGCGCTTCGGAGAGCGCCGAGCCTATCGACCCCTCCATCATGAGCTCTCGCCCCTGGGGGTCTAGGACCACCAGCTCCATCTCCCGTTCGAGCTCCGATTGAAGAGCCGTCCGCGGAAGCGGAACCGGGAGCTGACTCGATTCGAAGGCCGGAGCCGAGAGCAAGAAGGTGATCAAGAGCACCAGCAGCACATCGGTGAGGGGCGTCACATTGATCCCGCTCAGTGTCCCCCCTCGCTGGTGTGTCGATCTCATGGCCATCTCTTTGAGCGAACTTCTGCTCCTGGTGCGGATCGCCTGCGGAGGGTCCCCGGGCTCGGGCGCGATGGATCTCGCCCCCGAGCGCTTCACTCGGACCGGGTCAAGGGATGCGGGTCTCGTCGCCGAACCGAAGCCAGGTGAAACAGAGTGGTCAGATCAGAGCTGCTTGGACCTCGTACCTTAGAGGCGAGATCGATAGCGCCCGTCGCCTACTCGGAGAGCTCTCGGAGCTGGAATCGAGCGACCCTCGAGTCGCGCTGCAGAGGGGGCTCATCGAGCTCCGTGAGGGGAACCCCGCCGGCGCCCTGCCGTTTTTGGAGCGCTCGGCCCAGAAGGCCCCGAAGAATCCGGCACCGCTCTTCTTTTTGCTCCTGACTCGCCTCGAACTCGACCAGATGGAGCTCGCCGCTCAGGAGTTCGAAAAGCTGAAGAGCTTGTGCCCGAGGCACCAGGGACTACCGAGCCTCGAGCTCCTCCGGACCCTACGTCGCGGCGATCCCCTACCGGTACTGCGCCGCCTCGGGTTCGCCAAAGCCGATAGCTCGCTCGCCGGCTGGAAGAGCCTCGCCGCAGGGCTCGGGGTCGGAGATCCGAACTGGCTTCCCGCCGAACTCACCTCCTCGTCGTATCTGCTGGGCCCGATCTTAGTGGAGACCGAACAGAGGCTCCTGCCGCTCGAGATCCCGGCCTTAGAGCGGCGCTTTCGCCCCTTAGAGCAAGAGCTTGAAGAGGCTCCCCAAGCCAAGAGAGACCTCCGGCAGGAGTTCCGCAACCTAGGCCGCTCCATGCGGGGCGGCGCCTTGCTGCGCAGAGGAAAAAAGAGCCTCGAAAACGCCCTGGGCGGCTCCGACATCGAGGAGCAGCGAAGCGCGTTCCGTAGAGCCCAGGCGCTCCTTCGCCTCTCCCGCAAGCTAGACCCTAGCGCCTTTCGCGTCAGCTTCTATCTCGGCGAGGCCTACCTCTTCTCGGCCCGCAACTACAACGGGAAACCGTATCTACGCCAGCCCCTCCTGCGGGCGGAGAGCGCGTTCCTCGAGTCGGCCCGGCGCGACGGCAAGAACCCCTATCTCCTGTTCTACCTAGCCCTCACCCAGCATCTCCTGGGGCGCCCCGAAGAGGCCTTGATCTTCTATCGTAAAGCCACCGAGAAGTTCGCCAAGCTGCCCGAGGCCTACTACGGAATGGGCCAGTGCTATCTGTTCTTGGGGCGCCGCGCCGAGGCCCAGAAGGAGTTTTTGCGAGCGATCTCAAGCGATCTCTCCTTAGCCAAGGAGCGTCTGGTAGCCCTAGCCGACCTCCTGGAGAAAGGTGCGGAGCTACCCGACCCGGAGAGCATGCCGATCCTACCCCCTCGGCCCTTGACCGAGCTGACTAGCCAGACCAGCGCAGAGGGTCTGCCCGAAACCGGTGAAGCCGGTGAAGCCGAGGACCAGCCCCCGGATGAGGAGCCGGTGGTGACCGACGCCTCCGCCGATAACGTCGATCGCGTCGAGCCTATCGAGCACGACTCGGCCCCCCAGCCTCAACCGCCCCCCGCCCCATAGATCTGAACCGTCCGCGCGAGAAACCCGCAAGAGATCTGAAGCCGACGCTATCGCGAGGTCCGGACTCCGATGGTCATATCGGGATAGTAGTGCTCGAGCTGCTGGCGATAGTTGTGGGTACGCCCCATCTCGTAGGCGCCCCACTGGCACAGGCCCACCCCGTGCCCCCAACCGCCACCACTAAAGCTCAAGACCGTGGGGTTCTGGGGCCGGTCGGTGGAGAAGCTAGCGCGGGTGGCGCGGAGCCTTTGATAGCCGAGAGCCCGGCGTAGGTTCTGGCTGTTCAAACGGCGCTCGCCGCCTTCGCTATCGCGCAGCACGATCTCTTCGATGCGACCGGAGCGGTCCCGCCCGGTAGCGACCGCGCTCGCGAGCTGCGCCCCCCCAGTCAGGGGGTAGCCGGCCTTGGCCAGACTCGCGGTCGCCTCGCTCACCGGGATGCGTACGGTCCAACTCGAATTCGGAGCGCCGGCGCAGTAGCGGTCCGGGACCCCTCGAAGCGGAACGTGATCCTCGTCGAAGACCGTCTCGGAGTCGGCGGTATGCCC
>CAZDLH010000403.1:0-3259 GCA_964505925.1 uncultured Burkholderiales bacterium | reverse complement strand
GCCCGCTGTGTGGAAGCTGGTTCTTAGACCCCGGTGAGTTAGCAAGTTTTGTCCGATAGAGCGGAAGTGCTGCGGCGGCTGATCGAAGAGGCCTCCGCCGAAGGGCTGCACGACTCTCAGGGGGTCTTCACCGTAGCCGGGGACAGGGCCCAGTTCAAGCTGGCCCAAGCGCAGCTCCCCCGGGCCGAAGCTTGGATCTTGAAGGTGGTCCAGACGGCGGTGGCGCTCGGCGCCCGGGGGATCCGGATTCAGCAGCAGCGCAGGCGTACCATCATTCGCTTTCCGGTGACCGAGGAGACCCCGATCGAAGACCTCCTTCGCGTGCTCCAGGACCCCACGGCCACGATAGGTCGAGCCTTCGGTCACTTAGTCGTAGGACTCCGGGGTCTGGCTATGGCGGGACGCTCTTTTCGGCTCTACTTTTTCGACGAGCGGGGTCTGCACGCGGTCTTTCGAGGCGCCTGGGGCGAGATGGTCGCCTCCCGGGCTTCCCGGGCGGCGCGAAGGACCGTAGGTCTAGAGTTGGTTGTGGACTTTCCCATAGGGGAGGCGGGGCGCACCTACTTCGGCCTGGGCTCGGGTACTCGGCTGGCGGTGGACGAGGCCGAGCAGCTCGACGCCTACGCCTACTGCTCGGCGATCCCGGTGGTACTCGACGGACGGGATATCGCCACCCTAGAGCCGTTCGTCCATCGGCGGGGGGTCTCGATTCAAACCCTCCCCATCCTGCTGGAAGGGGTGCTCCCGTTGAGCCCGAGCCAAGCCTCCGGGCAGCCGGGAGAAGGGTTGGGGATACCGCAAAGCCTGGCGAGCAAGGCGCGCCGCTTCGGCCAGAACCTTGGGACGGTGAAGGCGTACAAGACCTCCGTAAAGGAGGTTCCAGAGGGTCGTTACCGGGCTCTATGTCGGGTTAGCTTTCACTCCAAGAAAGGGGAGGGGAGCGGTTCGGCCGAGCGGACGCGGGGAGTGGACTCTCGCTCGTGGTGCCACTGGATGCTCGACGGGGTCGTGCTCTCGACCGAGCCCCTCCCCCTCGAACTGGGGGCTGCTACCTTAGACCTCTTCGTGGACGCCTCAGGACTGCCGCTCGATCTGACCACTTTCGGCGTGGTGGATTGCGAAGCGAAGCGCCACCGGCTGGACCTCGCCCTTAGGGAGACGGCTCACCGCTCACAGCTGTGGGAGTTCGATGAGACAGGGCTGCGGAGGAACCACGGCGGACCGAGCGGCTACTCTGCCGGCGCCTTCGCGGTGGGCGGGGCGATGCTCTTGAACCCTGCTACGGCATTTGTGGGGGGCGGTCTGGCGCTCGGCTCGATAGCCGCTCACATCGGGAGGAGTCGAACTCCGCATTCGCATTCGCCCGCACTGATCAAGGCCGCCGTGCTGGGCCTGAGCGAAGAGCTGTCGAAGCTCGCGGCGTCGGATGCGCAAAACGCTTCGGCTACGAAAGGGACTGAGCAGGAGTAGACTGGGTCGAGGTGGCCTGGGCCTGGGATGGGTACTGTGCCGACAGACGCTGGAGCCGTTCCAGGAGTCGCTGGCGAGCCCACTCCGGCTCGAGAAGTTCGGCGTCGTCGAGGGAGGTGAACCACCGAAGGAAGGCGTCGGGGTCGGTGACCGACAGAGTGACCCTGGTCTCCTCCACCGTCATGCTGGGGTGGGGCCGGTTCTCGGTCATCCAGCGGGCCAGGGTCTCGCTGGCCCGAAAGGCGAGCTGCACCGGCTCGCTCTCGGGGATATCCCACTTGTGAAAGGCCGCCTCAGCCGCCGAGAAGGGGAGGCGAGGCACGAACTTCTCCTCGGTGAGTACCAGGTTCTGAATCCGGGCTAAACGAAAATTGCGGCTCCCTTCACGATTCAGGTCGTAGGCTTGAAGATACCAGCGGCTCTCCTGATGGAAGACCCCTATCGGTTCGACGTAGCGCTCTTCCGGCTCCATCTGGTAGCGGGCGAGGTAGTCGAAGCGCATGCATACCCCGAGCGCGATGGCTCTGTAGATGCTGGCGTGGAGAGGGTCTGCGCGGTCGGCTTCGGTGGTAGAGTTGGGGAGTACGACGGTGTGGGCCTCGACCGTCTCGGCGGTCTGCCGGGCGTCTCCCCGGACATCGTAGCGCAGCTTGTTCAGGGCGCTGCGGAGGCTCTGGACAGTGTCCTGGTCTAGGTGGCTATGAGCGATCTGTTCGGCCAAGATCACCGCTGCTAGCTCTGGAGGGGACAGCAAGAGTGGGCGGATGTGAGGTCTTCCGTGCAGTCGGTACCCCTGGTCGTTGTAGAGGCTGAACCCCTCCTCCTCGATGTCCCGCAGGTAGCGATGGATGGTCCGCTCGCTACACTGGAACCGCTGGGCGAGCTGCCCGGCGGTCTGGCCCGGACGGGTGTCGATCTCCCGGAGCACTTTCTCCCACTTTTTTGATCTCGGCATGCTTTGGGTCCACCTCGAACTGCGGCTTCGTGGCCGTGATGGGGCCTTCCTCGGCAGGTCGAGGAAGGTCGAAGATGGGAAAGGGGCTAGGCTAGGCGTCAGGCCCCTACTCGCGCCAGAACCCGGCGCCGATCACCCGGGCGGCTCGCTGGGCCTCCAGGTACTGCTCTTGGTACTTCACGTTGGGCGGATAAGTGGAGACCACGGCTAATCCCTTCTCGACCAGTTCGCGGTTCAAGTGCACACCGTCGACCCAGATGTAGGCCAGCAGTCGACCGTACCGGTCCCGGGACTGCACGTCGAGCTCGAGGCGTAGCTCCCCATCCTTTAGGCGATCTCGGACATAGTCGGTGGCGGCGTAGCCCAACTCCAGCAGCTCATCCACACTGGAGCCGAATTCGCTAGCTTGGCGTTCAATGCGCTGACCTCTGCGAACTTCGGGGCAGTCGATACCGATGAAGCGGACCCGCTCCTCTTGCTCTCGTCCGTCGATGTAGCAGAGCACCACGATGGTGTCGCCGTCGATCACTCGGACCAGTTGGGCGGGGAGCCTCTCCACTCCGTCTACCGTCTTCGGCTGGGGCCGAGTCTGCTCCGGTGCAGGGCTGTAGGTCTGGGCCTGGGATGACTCGGCGTCGCCGGAGCTCGCACTGGCGCAGCCGACGCCTCCGAACAGCAGCCAGATGGTTAAAAAGGTCGATACCGCATATCGCAAAAGGGTCAATCTACTCCTCCGTTTCGTGGCCATCTTATCATATCTTTCAAATTTTTTGGGAGGGGCGATCAGAGGCCGTTCGGCTGGCTCCGGGACCCCGGATCCAAGGCTCGGATCAA
>CAZDLH010000402.1:0-3270 GCA_964505925.1 uncultured Burkholderiales bacterium | reverse complement strand
CCCGTGGGCTGGTACAGTTCACCCCGACGGGTTAAGCGATCGAAGGCCTGCCCGGCTTGAATGAGTAGGGTGTTCTCGAAAGTCCCGGCCGTAGCTAGGAGCAAAGGGGCGTATTCGGCTGCCAGTTCGCCCGCCGGCTGGTCTCTACCTAGCGACTCCAGATTTGAGATCTCGCGGATCGCGATCCGAATGGTGAAGGGGTCCGACGAACCGAGGGTCTGCTGGAGGCCGGTGCGGGCCTGCCGAAGGAACGGTTCTGCCTCGTCGTGCCTCCTCTGGCTGAGCAGAAACTCCCCGTAACGAGCTCGCACCCCGGAAACGTAGTAAGAGCCCTCGCCGTGAGTCTGCAAAAACCCCGTGAGAGCTCTCTGATACAGCTCTTCGGTCCGCTCCGAATCGCCGGCCCTCCAGCTCAGAACCGCCCGATTGAGCCACAAACGGTAGATCCGGCTATCGTGTGTCGAATCCCGGCGCAGCTCGGCCTCGAGCTCCTCGAAGTCCTCGAAGAGCTGCTCTTGCTCTGTCCCGGTCAAGCTAAAATCCATGAGTCTGTCCTCGAGAGCCGCTACTTTGAAGTCGAAGCTCAGGGGGGTTCGCCCCAGGACGTAGTAGAGAGGAAGCTGCGCTAAGCAGAGCACGAGATAGACGGCCACCGCTCGATCGCTCATAGCGAACCCTCCAGGGACGGGTCTGTCGCGATATCACCATCGAGCAGCTCGGGAACCGAGATACTCGAGACTTCACCGTCGAGATAACGAAACCGGAGAAGCTCAAAGCCCCAAGTGTCGTGCAGGTCCAGATTATCCTGGGTGAGTCGACCGACTCGAGAGCGGACGGTGACCTCGCCGCTGCCTTGAAACAGATCTCGATGGCGCTGCACCAGTCGGTGGGCCGCTCGCTCGAGGACGGAGATCCGCATCTCGCCGGTGAGCGGTCTCGGGATCCTCATCCAACGCATCGGTAGTAGGTACGACTGCACGATGAAACCTCGTACGGTGGGGGGGAAAAGCTCGCGGCTCGCGATCGGCTGCTCAGCTCCCTCATCAGGCACCATCGCCACCTCGTGCTCGACCCACCAGTTGAAACGATCGATCCAGTCGAACAGATGGTACTCCTGAGCGATACCGCCCCAGTAGAGGGTGGCCATCGCCGGCTCGTAAACCGCTCCGACGACAGGGATCTTCTTGGTCATAGCCAGCGCCAAGACCACTAGGTAGACGACAATGAGGCGCCTCGCCCATCGTCCTGCTCCCTGTACCGTCTCTCCTGGTTCCCCCCTCGGACTAGAGTGGTCTTCAGCCGACAGGCTTCCTTCGTTAGCGCGGCGCCGGAACACCTGGTCGATCTCCTGATGAAAAACCAGGATCAAAGCGATGATCAGTGTTAGGTTCGCGTAAGGCACGCCGATAGAGAGCGGGATCGCCAGATGGAAGACCACCCAGAAAAAGGCGCCCACCAGCTTTAGAGGGTGCCAAGGCCTCAAGAGTATCAGGAACGGGAAAAGGGGCTCGAAGATCAAGGTGAAGTGGTTTCCGAACCACAGGATCGGAATGTGCTCCAACTGCCAGAACTCGTTCGTCCGAGCCAACGGCAGCTTCAAAACCACGAACAGCGCTAGCCCTTCCGACCATAAAGATGAGACGGTCTTGGTCAGACCGGTGGTCAGATAGTAGATCCACAGATTCACAAAGAAAGCACGAACGAAGAACCCTTCCGCTCGGAGCGGCACCTCCGACCTCCACCCGGTCTTCAAGGTCCGCCAGGTCAAGGTGCGACCTATGGGAAGAAACAGAAGCCACCATAGAAGTAAGGTTATGCTGGAGTCGTCCACGTTTATGACGGCGAAGTTCCAACGGTGCACCGAGACCGAAACAACCCAACACAGTAGCGCTCCGGCCTTAGGTTTCCAACCCACGGTCAGGGCCAACGCTCCCAAGGCCCCCAACCCCAAAAGGGCGATTCGATACAGGTCGGGGGCGCCGGGATAGAACAGGGTCACCTTGGTGAACCAAAAGAGTTCTCGGTGCAGTTCGTGGTCGAGAAATCCGTGGTCGGACGTGTAGTCGCCGTACTCGAAGAAGAGTCTACCGTAGTAGATAACGATCAGGAGCCCAGAGGCGATCCGAAACAGATCGCAGGCCAGAGCGCTCACCGGCGTGTTCCACCGCTGGTTGAAACGCGCCCATCGTCCCGGGGCGGGGGGGCTTATATACGCGCTATCGGACTCGCCGTCCGCACCTGCAGAACCGCGGGGGGAGGACGTCTCAGCTGGCGGCTCTGTCTCCATAGTCGGATGCTGTTCCGTTTGTGGCCGATTCCCTGCTACCTACCCCAGCGCTGAAAAAGTAGCCGAGGGAGGCCAGGACCAAGAGGTGGAGGAGAAGGTTGAACATCAAGGCGAGGTAGAGCGGCTGAAACGTCTGGGGGAAAACGAAGACCAAGCCTGCGGCCAGGAGCCCGTCGAGCAGATAGAACAGGATACCGAAAGCAGATAGTGCCCTCGCACTGAGGAGCTGTGCGGTTCCTAAAGCTTGAAAAAAACGTCCCAACTGTCGACCGGCGAAGGAGTTGGAGAAGACCGAGCCGCTCAAAGAGATGGTCAAGCAGAGTATCCCGATCACCGCGAAGACGGCGGCTACCCCCATGGAGACGAGAAACCAGTAGTAGCGGACCTTCTCCATCCAGATCCAGCCAGAGAAGAAAGTCTCGATCGCGATGTCCGTCACCACGGGAAGAGCGAGCGAGAAAACGTAGATGGCCGGGTGGCGAAGTTCGTTATAGATCGCGGCTACCGATGCAGCCCCTAGTGCCGAAACCAACAAGAGAAGGAGCGCGCCTCGCCGGAAGCGTCGTTCTCCATCGGTCCGCGCTGCAGTGGATTCAGTCATCTGACACTCTCCTCCCAAAGTCGCACCGCCCTGGAGCCGGGCGGGTTCCGACCTTTCAGGGATCGGAATTCACCGCAGAAATGAAAAAACCTCGGCGGGTTTTAGGGGGAGGGGTATCCGCCGAGGTAGGAACTTGCGTTCCCAGGAACTAGTCTAGAACATTATCCGAAAAAGCACAAGGTTGAGTTTCCTCTCCATCGAGACGACTCGAGGGAGCCAGCGGAAACCCACCCGTGAGACAGGAGGTCGAGAGCGCGCCTCGAGAAAACCTACCAAGACCCCTGGAGATAAACGGAACAGTATGGGACCGACGACCGAGCCAGAGAAGCCAGAAAAACTAGAGACAAGCCCGAACCTCGCGATCAGGCTCATCCTACTGGCG
>CAZDLH010000401.1:0-3283 GCA_964505925.1 uncultured Burkholderiales bacterium | reverse complement strand
TTCGAAGAGGTCGCTCGATTCACCGGCTTGTCCCTTCAAGAGATCGAGAGCCTCGTCTCTGAGGGGTAACCGTCGTCGGTCCTGTCCGCTCTCGAAAGCTTCACCTACCGGGCGGCGCTAGAGAGGGTGTAGGAGGCGAACTCGGCGAAGATCGGGGGCGACGGCTTGACGGCGGCCGGAGGCTTAGGACAGAATGAGCCGATAATGAGCGTACTCATCTTTTTGGTAGCCTTCATCCTGGCTTTTTGTTTCGGTAGTATGGTGGAGTGGTTCGTCCATAAGGAGCTGATGCACTCGGTGGCTTATATGAAGACGCCGCATCAGCGCCACGCAGTGGAGCATCACGCCGAGCGCAAGGCGCCGGGCAAGTACTACGCCAAGGCCGACGAGCTCAAGGAGTACCATCTTTTTGAGACCTCCTTTATGCCGGCGTTGTGGCTGATGCACGCACCGCTCTTCCTGGGCGCCTACTACTACTTCGGCCTGCCGGCTGCACTGGGGGTCGCCTGTGGGACCGGCATTTACGTGATCGGCTACGAGACGCTGCACTGGTATATGCACTGCCCGGATCACTTCCCGTTCCGAAACCATCGCTGGTTTCAGTATCTTTCAGAGCATCATCGCCTGCACCACAGCAAGGCCAACATCAACTATAACGTGGTCTGCCCGCTGGCTGATATACTGTTGGGCACCTATCAGACCCAACTGCCGATCCGCCGGGAGCCAGAGGATATCGATCAGAACGTCCCTCTCCCGCCCCAGCAGGCCCGCTAGCACTCCAGCGCCTCCCTTAGGTCGACCAGCCAGTCGTCGGTGTTCGGCTGCTCCCAGACCGGAGCTAGGTGGTCTAAATCGTCGAGCCAGTGGCCATAGCAGCGCACTCGGTTCGGTAGGGCCTGGAGCACCGCCATTCGCTCTTGCGGTCTCACCTCGTCGGCTGTGCGGTCGAGCGGCCCGGTGACCAGATCGAGGCGCAGAGACTCTAGCGCGAGCAGCGCCTCCACGGGGACCAGGTAGCCCGGCGGGTGGGGCGAGAACAGCACCAGTCGGTTCACCTTCAAGGCTTCGGGCCGCAACGCCAGACTGAGCGCCGTGTCGGTGCCGTAGCTATGCCCGACCAGCCCGAGCTGCCTAGCGCCCGTTCGCCTCAGCGCCTCCCCGGCGGCGATGCGAAACTGTCGGAGGCGGCGCTCCCGTAGCGGCTCGGCGTGTAGGCGAGCCCGCACCGCTAAAGCCGCGTAGGCGCGACTTTGGCCCAGCAGGCTGCGACGGGCTACGAGCTCTAACAGCGGACCGAAGCAGGCCCGACGGTCGGTGCCCGGGTGGGTGGTGCGATAGAGCTGGTAAGACGGAGTGAAGAGGCGGCGTAGGGGCCGATACTCGCCGGGCGCTGCCCCTAGCCCGGGGCTCAGCAGAAGAGGGGGCGCACCGGTGGGCTCGCTCCACAAAAGCCACGCTCCGTCGGCCTCTGGGAGCCGCTGGGCGCGGCCGGCCCGATAGTCGGGGTCGTCGGCCAGTCGACAGCGTAGAGCCGGCAAGAGATGGCGCTCGACCTCTCGCCGCAGGCTCATTCGCGGTTGCGGCGGCGGGCTTCGACCCAGGCGAGCCCTCGGGCCACTAGGTTCGGGCAGAGGGCATCGACCACGAAGCCCAAGGCCGTCAGGCGGGAGGTGCACAGCTCCGCGGGTCGCGTCCGGACCGCCTGGAACACTAGCTCGGCCACGCTTTCGGGGGTCTGTACGAGCCCCTTAGGGCGGTAGCCCGCGCGCTCGAAGAACGGGGTGGACACCGAGATGGGTAGCACCTCGGTGGCGGTCACTCCGGTACCGGCGAGCTCGAGGCGCAGCGACTGGGTGAAGGCGTGGACTGCGGCTTTGCTAGCCCCGTAGCAGGACATCTTCGATAGGCTTCGCCGGGCCGAGGCCGAGGAGACGTTGAGGATATGACCCTGTCCGCGGGCGATCATGCTCGGTAGGAAACTTCGGGTCAGAGTGACGGTGGCGAAAAAATTCACTTGGAACACTCGCTGAAACTCGGCGTCGCTACTCTCCAGGAGGCTCTTGTGGAGCCCGATACCGGCGTTGTTCACCAGCAGATCCACAGGCCCCACGGCTCGCTCGGCGGAAGCGGCCAGCGCCTGGAGCTGCTCGGGCTTCAACAGGTCGCATTCGAGGGGCATCGCTCGCCCTCCGGCAGCGGCGATCTCGGCTGCTACCCGCTCGAGCTCGTCGGGCTGCTCCGAGACCAAGACGGCGCCCCAACCCTCACGAGCGAGCCGCTTGGCTACCGCTTCGCCGATGCCCGACGAAGCGCCGGTGACCACGGCCCAACCGGGCTCGCAGGACCCTTTCGTGCTCAAGCCAGTTTCCCCAGGCGGATCGCCGAACTGTGGATAACTCTGTGGATTTGTGGAGAACATTTCGCATGGAGAACGTGGACCCGGAACATGTTCTGAGCAAGGAAATTTTCTGGTCCGCGCGCTGCGGAGGCTGCAGGTTTCCCACTCATTGGGGCTTGGCTCCCGAGCAAGAAGTGCAGCCGGTCCCCTCGGGGATCTGGGCGCGGCCCACCGGGATGCGATACACCTCGCGCTTCTCGGCGCTCAGCGATTTCACCAGCAGGGTGCGCCCGATGGGGTCGGTCTCGAGCACCCTCACCGGACCTTCCGGGGTGTCCAACTCGTCGTCGATCTGAGGCATCTCTAAGCGCAGGGCCCGGTAGGTTTCGTATTCGTATCTCAGGCAGCACATCAGGCGGCCGCAGACCCCCGAAATCTTGTCGGGCTTCACGGTTAGCTGCTGCTCCCGGGCCAGCCGGATGGAGATGGACGAGAACTCCCGGAGCCAGAGGGTACAGCAGCAGGTAAGGCCGCAGGGGCCGATACCGCCGACCTTCTTAGCGCGATCCCGGGAGCCCACCTGGTACAGCTCGATGCGACAGCGAAAGGTGGAGACCAGCTCTCGCACTAGAGCGCGAAAATCTACTCGTCCCTCGGCCCAGAAGAAGAAGACGAGGCGCTCTCGCCCTAAGGTGTAGCGTGCTTCGAGAAGGCGCATGTCGAGCCTCAACCGCTCGATGGCCTGGCGGGCGGTGTGGAACGACTCTTCGGCTTCAAGTCGGTTCTGGTACTCTTGTTTGCGGTCGGCTTCGGTGGCCACCCGCAAGATGGAAAAAGCGTGGCTAGGAGCCTCCCCCACGAACGGAATGCGAGGCGAGAGCACCTTGCCCAGTTCGCTGCCGCGCACCGTCTCGACCACCACCAGATCGTCCTTCTCGAGTTCGA
>CAZDLH010000400.1:0-3292 GCA_964505925.1 uncultured Burkholderiales bacterium | reverse complement strand
TCGGTCGGCCGCTCTCACCCGAAAGCGCCGGCTCCCCTCTAGCTCTATCATCCGCTTGGTCTCCCGCACCCCCTGTAGGATCCCGTCTCGGATCACTCCGATGCGGTCGCTGACCTCAGCGAGGTCCTCGAGCATGTGTGACGAGAGGACGACGGTGGCGCCCGCGCGCGCGTAGGCCAGCAGCAGCTCCTTAAGCTCGAGCCTGGCTAGGGGGTCTAGTCCGCTCGCCGGCTCGTCGAGAAGCAGAAGCTTGGGCTTGGTGACCACAGCGCGGGCGAACGCCAGCCGCTGCTTCATCCCCCGAGAAAGTCCGTCCACCGAAGAGCCTCGAAGATCCGACAGGCCCACCTGGGCCGAGACCTCCTCTACAGCGAACGGCACCTGGCGGCGCTCCACGCCGCCCGCTCGGGCGAAGAACTCGAGATACTCGCCCACGAGCATATCGTCGTAGACCCCCAGCACGTCGTTGGCGAACCCCAAACGCTGACGCAGCTGTTTGGTCTCGGTGTGAGGGAGGCCGTCGAGTTCAAACGTTCCGGAGTCGGGCCGAGTCAAGGTGGCCAGGATGCGCAGCAAAGTGGTCTTCCCGGCTCCGTTGGGACCCATAAGACCGAAGATCTCCCCCTCGTAAAGAGTGAGAGAGAAGTCCCTCAGGACATCGATGCCGCGGTATCTCTTCCCGAGCCCTACCGCCTTGAGTCGCGCGACCCTGGGGTTCACCGTCGACCCCCCCGGGGAGGGCGCTGCGCCCAGCGGGCTCAAACGCCCCGCAGGGCTCTCCGAGGCCTCCCCCGACGGAGACGCCTCCTGAGCGCGCGGTTGGCATCCCTTTCTCGAGCTGTCTTGAAGGATGCGAGTCGAACGGGGTGCCAAAGATGCGTGCATACCCTTTACTGTAGCAAGATCTTGGATGTTCTTCCAACGGTCGACGAACTCGTAAAGTTCTCAAGCCGGAGATCGCGACCGGAGGACCGAGCTAGCTAACCGAAATCGAGGCCGTGCTCGGCCCTCATGATCAGAGCCCTCGTCTCGTAGTCGACCGCTTGATCATCGCGGCCGGTTCGGCTCAGCACCTTGGAGTAGTTCTCCAAGATAGGGATCAAGAGCGGATCTTCGTTCACCATGTTCTTCTCTAAAGAGGTGAGCACGAAGTCGTACAGCTCGGCCGACTGCTCGTATTTCTCTTCGATCCGCAGCATCTCGGCTAAGGTCACAGCGAACGTCGGGTGCTCGGTTCCGAACACCGAATGACGGATGATCAGAGCCTCCTGTAGCCGCTCCACGAGAAACTCGACCTCGCCCCGATCTTCGAGCAGAGTAGCCTGCCGCATCAGGATCTCGGCCCGTTCGGAGTGGTTCTGGCCCAGCGTCCTCTCGACGAGGTCGAGCCACTCCTGCAACAGAGGTTCGGCCTCATCGCGCTTACCTTGCAGCAGGAGCAGTTCGGTCAGGTCTCGGTAGCTCAAGCCGCAGTCCGGGTGCTCGTTGCCGAGGTGGGCCTGCCGTAGGGTAAGAGAGCGCCGATACAGGCTCTCGGCCCCTTCGTACCGGCGGTGGTTTCGATACAGCGACGCCAAGAGTTGAAGCGTTCGAGCATTGTCGTGATGGTTCGGTCCGAGGACCTGCTCGCGCAGAAACAGAGCTCGTAGATAGAACGACTCGGCTTCGGCGAATCGACGGAACTCCCGGGCCGGCTCCTGCGCTTGTCGATGGAGGTCCTCGGCCTCTCTTCGAACGGCGGCCAGTCGGGAGAGCTCGGGGTTCGGGATCGGCACCTGATGGATCAGCACGTCGGCCGCCCCCTGATGGATCTCGAAGGCGGCCAGATAGATGGGCCCGGCCGAGCTGCCCTGACCGGACAGGCTTAGGAGTTCGGCGTAGCTATTCAAGGCCGTCGCTACGTAGGGGTGCTGCATCCCGTAGAAACGCTCGGCTATCGCTAGAGCTCGCTCGGCGTGAAGCATGGCCCGGTCGTAGCTCTTCTGTACTCGATAGTGACGCGTCAGCGCTTCCAGGCAGACCACCAGATCCGGATGCTCTTCGCCCAAGAGCTGCTCGCTCATCGTCAGGGCTTTCAGCAGGTGCTCTTCGGCCTTCCTGTAGCGGTACTGATCGTCGAAGAACCGTCCGCAAAGGCCGTGAACCCAGGCCAGATCCGGATGGAACGCCTCGGCCCCGTAACGGTTCTCGAGCGAGGCCAACGCCTTATCCAAGAGCGGCTCGCCCTGACCGTACTTCGACTGCACCTGGTAGAACAGGGCTAAAGAGCAGTAGTTGGGCACCTCTTCCACCGGCGGGAGAGAGTCCTCACCCTCCTGGAGCTTCAGGAGCCGAATGTAGAGCGGCTCGGTTTGGTCGAAGCGCCCGTAAACGCGGAACAGGACCACCAAGTCGTTCAGGCGCCGGATAACCTCTTCGTGCTCGAAACCGAGGAGCTGCTCCCAGACCTCTAGAGCCCGACCGTAGTAGTGACCGGCCTTACCGATATCGCCGGCGGTCTCGAATACCGTCCCTAGCAGGTCGAACAGCTGACCGACCGTCTCGTGACGACTCCCGAAGAGCTTCTCGCGGATGGCCAAGGCCTTAAGAAAGTGTTTCTCAGCCTCTTCGAAGGCTCCCCGAAAGCGATAGAACTCGCCCAAGTTCTGGAGCACATCGGCCACCTCGGAGTGGGTCGTCCCGTAGGTGACTTCGTGGGAGGCCAGCGCCTCGTTCAGGAGGTCTTCGGCCTCTAGGAATTCGGGCTCGGGGTAAGAGCTGTAGTGCAGATAGAGCCAGCCCAACAGCTCGGCGGCCAAACCGCGCTGGGGATCGTCGAGCCCCGCCCCCTCCTCGCGCTTTAGCTCCAGAGCGGTCCGGGCGTACTCCAAGGCCCGCTCGATCTCGACGCCGGATACGCTGAGCAGCGAACCCGCCCCTAGCAGCGCCGTGCAGTAGCTCTCGGTCTCGCGGGCTTCCGGCTCCACCTGCTCCCAGAGGGCCAAGGCGCGCTCGTACACCTCGTACGACTCATCGATGCGCTCGGTCTGCTCGAGAAGGCGGGCCTGCTGAGTGGCCAGATCGGCCCGGTCCGCCAGCGGTAGCGTCTCCACCTCGCTCATCGAGCCGAGGAGCCCGAGCGCCTCGTCCGTTTCGCCAGCGGTGCGATGGCTCTCGATGAACTGTCGGAGCAGCTCGAGAAGCCGATCTTGAGTCTCCTCTTCGGCCTTGCCTAGCAGACCTATGATCTGGGGTGCCGTCACCAACAGGTCCGACTCCACCGCTTCGAGCAGGTCCTCGAAGGACGAATCCT
>CAZDLH010000399.1:0-3295 GCA_964505925.1 uncultured Burkholderiales bacterium | reverse complement strand
GCTCGTTGCGATGCTCTTCGAGGAGCTCTTTTACCTCCGCGCTCAAGAAGCTCGAAGGCCCGTCGAGCCGGAACTCTTCGCCCTGCTGGGTCAGTTTGAGACCGACCTTCTCGAACTCCTCCAAGACGTCCATGTACCGTCCGGCGGCGCACATCTGGCGCCAGCGAGCAACCGTTTCCTGACTCATGGGCGCACCCTTCGCAGAGGGGGAGGGGAACTCCTATTCTGCGAGCTCCGCCGAAGCCGGCCGGGCGGAGCTGGAAGACCACGCCTATGGATACCCAGCCTGGAACGGGGTATAGTGCACCTATGGATTGGCGAATCGTCGAGAGATCGAAGGAGCGAAAAGCTCGGGAGATCGCCTTGGTGACCCCGGCGGGCGGCGGCGACCTGCAGGTGGCTCTAGGCTATCCCAACACCTACCGAGTGGGCATGTCCCATCTCGGTCTGCAGCTGATCTACGCCTTTCTCAATGAGATCCCGGGGGTCGTCTGTCAGCGTTTTTTCCTTCCCGATCCAGAGGATCTCGAACTGTATCGCAAGTCTGGGACTCCGCTTTTGACCTTCGAGGATCCCAGGCCGGTCTGCGACTTCGACGTGGTGGCTTTCACCTGCAACTACGAGCCGGACTACGTGAACATCTTGAAGGCTCTGGATCTAGCCGGGATCCCACTTCGGAGCGCGGACCGCTCGGAAGGCGACCCTCTCCTCTTGCTAGGAGGGGCCGTGACGCTGCTCAATCCTGAGCCGGTAGCGGACTTCTTCGACCTGATCTGCATAGGGGAAGGTGAAGAGTCGATCTCGCCGCTGGTGGAGACCCTGCGTCGAACCCGTGACGCTTCCCGCAGCGAGCGCTTGGAGGCGCTCGCCGAAGACGGGGGGTTTTACGTTCCTAGCCAGTACACCCCGAGCTACCGCGACGGTAGGCTCGTCGGCATCGCTTCCTCTCCCGGAGCGCCCGAGAAGGTTACGAAGAGGTATCTCGACCGAGAGCAGTTCGCCCGGCAACAGACCCACTCGGTGGTTCTCACCGAGGAGACCGAGTTCGGGCGCTCCTTTTTGATCGAGGTGTCCCGAGGGTGCCCTTATGTCTGCCGGTTCTGCACAGTGGGGTTTTCGTACCCGAAGGTGAGGTGGCGCTCGCTCGAGCACCTCTGGAGCTCTATCGAGAAGGTGCGCCAGTACCACCCCAAGGTCGGGCTGATCTCGGCCACGGTCGGCAATCACCCGGAGATTCGAGAGCTGTGCCATAAGCTGATGGAGGCGAGCCTCCCGGTAGGCTTCTCCTCGTTGCGGGCCGACCAGCTGCCCGACGAGATGATCCGAGCGATGGTGGCGAGCGGGGCTCGCTCTATGACTTTAGCTCCGGAGACGGGCTCGGAGGCCCTGCGTCGCTCGATCAATAAGCGCTTCTCCGACGACTGCTATTTCGATGCCGCCGAGCGCGCCTTTCGCTTCGGTATCGAGAATCTGAAAATGTACAGCATGGTCGGCCTGCCCAACGAAACCGAGCAGGATATCGAAGCGCTCATCGAGCTGGTCAGGAAAACTCGCGCTCTGCAACGGCGCGTAGGTTCGTCCGCTGCCCGCATCACTTTGGGGATGGGCCTTTTCGTTCCGAAGCCGCTGACCTCGTACCAGTGGGAGCCCCAGCTAGCCGTTAAAGAGGCGAGAAAGCGCATGCAGGTGGTGATGAAGGCGCTCGGTCGGGAAGGAGGGGTGCGGGTCACCTCCGAGAGCCCGAAGGTCGCGACCCTCGAGGGTCTCCTCGCCCGGGGTGACCGGCGGATGTCCCGAGTGCTAGAGCAGGTTTACTGGGAGCCCACATACGCTAACTACAAGCGGACCTTGAAGCGGTTCGGTTTGAGCTTCGAAGAGGAGAACTATCGGACGAGGAGCCCCGAGGAGGTGCTCCCTTGGAGCCATATTGAAGCCTCTTGGAGCCAGCCTCGACTACTCAAGGACGCAGAGCGCGCCCGCTACGAGAAGCTCCGGGTTCTGAATTGAGCAGGTGGGCTTCGTCTCGGTCGTTCGGGTCTTCTTTGGTGGGTGGGGGATCGTCGATGCGGACCTCGAGCATATAGCTACAGTCCCCGTCCTTGGAGGCGACCTGAAGTAGAAAGTCCCCGCTGTGGGGCAGGACCAGATCCAGGCGCCGCACCTTCACCGATTCCGGTATATCCCTGAGTAGAGAACGGCCGTTGTCGTCGAAGATCATCAGATAGCCGTTGTCTTCTAGTGTGGTCAGGTGAGCTCGAAGCTGCTGCCCTTTCCTGGCCTCCACGTAGAAGTTGCGAACTTCTGCATCGCCCAAGCCCCCCTTAATGGTGGCACCGTCGCTGCCCTCGGTAAGGATGAAGAACCGATCTGGGTCGGCGGCGGCAGCGGGGGACCAGAAGCAGAGTAGAGCTACTATGAGAGAGATATATGTACTAAGATGACGTCGCATGATCGTACCTCTGTTCGTCTTCTCCGAAGGATAGGGGAATCCCGCTATGATGAGCGACGATCAGGGTGATTCCCAGTTTGTCGCGGCCTTAATCCCCTCAACTTTTTTTTCTGATCCGCGCTGTTTAGCGGGGGTCGAGAACGGTTCATTCGTGGTCGGCTTCGAGTGAACACATGAACCTTAAAGGGACCTCTCCGGTTCCCGCCTTTCGAACTCGTCTGCCGGAGTTGAGGAGGACACAGGTGAGCTGTGGATGCAGTTTAAGGTATGTTTGTCGAAGAAGACCGAGACGGTCTAAAGTACTTTCGGTTCACCCATATCGAGGCGCCCCACCTCTTCTCCAGTAGGGTCGGCGGGGTGAGCGAGGGGGCCCTCGCCGCCTTGAATTTAGGGTATACCGTGGGGGACGCCCCCGCTCGGGTCGACGAGAATCGGCGACGACTAGCGAGCGTCTTGGGGTTCGAGCAGCTCCCTTGGATGCTCTCGATGAACCACGGGGTGGAGGTGGCTCACATCGAGCGAGGCGTCCCCTTCGAGCCTCGTCAGGTGGCGGACGCCTGCGTAACTCGGACCGAAGGGATCCCGCTTTCGATCACGGTGGCCGACTGCGTGCCGATCTTGATGTACGAGCCGAAGGTTCGAGCGGTGGCTGCGGTGCACGCCGGCTGGCGCGGTACGGTGAACGGGATCGTTGTCCGTACCGTGCAGCGTCTCGGGGAGCTGTTCGGGGCCGACCCTGGCGAGATCCGGGTCGGTATAGGACCCTCCATCGGTCCGGAATCCTTTGAGGTAGGCCCCGAGGTGCTGGGAGAGTTCGTCCGGGCGTTCCCAAAGCAGGGGGTGGCC
>CAZDLH010000398.1:0-3303 GCA_964505925.1 uncultured Burkholderiales bacterium | reverse complement strand
CGCACGTACCGTTCGCCGAGATGTTCGGGTACGCTTCGACTCTGCGCTCGGCTACCCAAGGTAAGGGCGAGTTCACCATGGAGTTCGCCAAGTACGAGCCGGTACCCCGGGGCGTACAAGAAGAGATGGTGAAGAAGTTCGAAGAGGCCAAACGGGAGACCACTGCCAAGAAGTAGTTCCGGTTTCAGCTCTCCAACTTCGAGAGACGAAAGAGGCCCTGGTTCTCCAGGGCCTCTTTCTTGTTTAAGTTAGCGTTTGGGTTAGCGCTTAGATTAGCGAGCCGGCCTACGGCGTAAGGGATCGCCCGAGCGCGGGCTGGCTCAGTTCACCGAAAAGCCGATGTCGGGGTCCTCGTCGTCGAGATTTCGAAAGCTGATAGCGACCTCATCACAGTCTCCGATCGACATCTCTTCCACCAGCGCGAAGGCTCGTTCGTGGGCCGCGAACTCGTCGTCAGCGTCGACCTCGACGGTCTGCACCAGGCTCACCTCCACCGAGAAAGTGTAGGCCTTTCGCCCGGGTAGCTCGACCTTGATCGGAGCCTCTTCCGGAGGGATCAAGCAGAACTTGCCGCTCTCGGGATCGGTGATCTTCACCACCGGGCCTTCGAAGAGTGCGCGCTCTTGGATCTCATAGAGAAATCCCGGGTCGATCCGCCGACAGATCCTCAAGATGACCTCAGGGGTGGGATGATTGACAGCACCGTCGTCATCATAGCCGCCATCGACCCTTAGGTGATGCAGCTCGACTGCGATCTGCCGGGCGCGCCTGCGCAGCATCTGGTCCGACATCCGAAGCGGTTTCCTGTTCCGAGACCGGTTCCCTTCAAGATAGACCCGGAACCGGTAAACGGTTATACTCCAGTGCGTGAGCCACCCCATGGAAAAACCTAACCGCTCGAAGAGCCCTCATTCGAGCCGGGTCGGCCGCTGCGCGTCGGGGGCTACTTTCGCTTGAGGGACAGTTTTCTTGGCGAGTTTCACACCACCCTACAAGGCCAGATCCTCTCCGTCTGCCAGCCGCACGGGGATGGGTTGCCTATCGCCACTGGGGATAGCCTTCCCGAGCTTTTGACCTCCACGTCCTGGGCTCAGTTTCTGACCCGAGCGGACAAGCCGGACGAGACCCGGGTCGTCTTGAGGTTCCGCTGGCCGGACGGACTGCGCGCCTGCCTTTTGTGCAGCGTCTCCCCTGCACCAGGAAACGACCAACATCTGCTCGTGCGCTACGTGAATATCACCGAGCAAGACGAGCGAACCCAGACTCTAGAGGAGCTCCTAGACGCAGCCCGGGTGGGAATATGGGACTGGAACATCCCCGGCGGCTTCTTCGTCACCAATGGTGTTTTCCACACCATGATCGGGGAGCCGATGGATCTCACCCCGCTGCCGTTAGACTATTTCAGTAGCCGGATCTACCCGGAGGATCGAGCGCTGGTGGAATCGGCCATCCGCGAAGCGCACGAGGTGGGCGGCGAACCGTACGATATCACCTTTCGCTTCCGTACCTCCGATGGGAGCTATCGTTGGGTCCGCAGCGCGGGTCGGGTCATCAGCCGTAGCTCTTCCGGGGCGCCGCTGCGGATGCTGGGGCAGCACATCGACATGCACACCCAGAAGCAGACCGAGGAGCGGCTCTCCTTAGCTCTGTCCGCAGCGCAGCTAGGCCTATGGGATCTCGACGTGCGCACCGGCGAGACCTACTTCGATGAGACCTGGTACCGCATGCTGGGGTATACCCCCGGGGAGCTGCCGATGACGGTGGAGACCTGGAAGTCGCTCTGCCACCCCGAAGACCTCTCGAGGGCGCTCCACGCGCTGGACCAACACATCGAAGGAGACACCAGCTCCTATCGGTGCGAGCACCGCCTGAGGGCCAAAGACGGCACTTACCGGACCGTCCTCGACGTGGGGGAGATGGTAGAGCGGACCTCCGAGATGGAGCCGATCCGAATGGTCGGTATCCATATCGATATCACCGAGCTTCGCCAGGCCCAAGACCAAGCCGAATCAATGCTGAGAGCGAAGAATGAGTTTCTCGCCAATATCAGCCATGAGATCCGAACACCGATGAACGGGATCCTAGGGCTCACGGAGCTGCTCTTGGACTCCGTGCTTCAAAACGAGCAGCGCGAGCTTTTAGAAGTGGTCTACGAGAGCAGCCGCACCTTGCTGGTGATCATCAACGACATTCTCGATCTGTCAAAGATCGAAGCGGGCAAGATGGAGCTGGATATCCAACCGTTCTCGCTCGGGGACCTGCTGGAGAGTCTGCAGACCCTCTTTAGACCGACGACCCTGAGTCGCCACCTGCAGTTTCAGCAGTCGATCGAGTCCGATCTACCCGCTTTTCTCCTCGGAGACTCGGTGCGGCTCAAGCAGATTCTCGTCAATCTGGTTGGGAACGCAGTGAAGTTCACCCCGCCCGGCGGACGCATCGAACTCAAGACCTCCTCGAGACCGCTCGAGGATGGCCGCAGTGAACTCCTCTTCAAAGTCAGCGACTCCGGGATCGGGATCGGACCGGCCCAGCGCGACCGTATCTTCCGGGCCTTCACCCAGGCCGATAGTAGCACCACCAGAGAGTACGGGGGCACCGGCTTGGGGCTCACTATCAGCGCCCAGCTGGTGGACCTGATGGGCGGACAGCTCGATCTCGAGAGCGAGGTTGGAGTCGGAACGACCTTCCGAGTCCGGCTGCCGCTTCGCTTGGCCGATGATCCCGAGGTCGCCCCTAGGCTGGTCTGTCGGCAGCCCAAGTCGCCCCAAGGGGAGCCCCTCAAGATCCTCCTGGCCGAAGATAACCCAGTGAACCAGAAGGTGGCCAGTCGAATTCTGGGCCGAGCTGGCCACTCGGTGGTCGTGGTGGACAACGGACGAAAAGCCGTGGAGGCCTTCACCTCGGACTCCTTCGATCTGGTCCTCATGGATATTCAGATGCCAGTCATGGGAGGGGAGGAGGCCGCGCACTTGATCCGGCAGCTCCCCGGAGGGGACCAGACCCCGATCATCGCGGTGACGGCCAACGCCATGGCAGGCGATCGGGAACGGTACCTATCGCTGGGTATGGACGAGTACATATCCAAACCGATCGAGCGCAGCGCCCTCTACGAGGTGATCGAGCAGCTCCGAAATAAGCGCGGTAGCTCCTCGGGGTCCGTACCGGGATAGGGAGAAAGAGAGACTCTAGCCGGTCTTCTCTCGGACCGTTCGGGCCAGTCCATCGACGGCCTCGACGAAGGCGGCCACCTCCTCCTCGGTGTTGTAGTAGTGGACCGAGGCCCGCACCACTTCCGACACCCCG
>CAZDLH010000397.1:0-3312 GCA_964505925.1 uncultured Burkholderiales bacterium | reverse complement strand
GCTTAGGGTCCCCGGTGAACAGTGTGAGGGCATCCCCGTACCCGGTCCTCAGAAGGCTGAAGCGAGCGTCATAAAAGGCAGACCGAGAGTGATGATGATGGTGCCGATGCATATTCCGACGCCGACCATCATGAGCGGCTCGATGGTAGCGGCCAGGGTATCGAATCGAGTGTAGACCTTATGCTCATAGAAGTCCGCGATCTTGCTCAGCATGTGGTCTAGCCGTCCGGACTCCTCACCGGCGGCTACCATCCCGATGGCAGAGTCCAAGAAGTAGGGAGTGTACCGCAAGCAGTCCGCTAGGTTCCCTCCGGCTCGGATACCGTCCTTGGTCTTCTCTAGTTCGGCTGCGATCACGTTGTTCCCGACGCTATTTGCGGTGAGGTCTAAGGCGCCCAGCAGTGGGATCCCGCTGCTGTAGAGGATGCCGAGGGTACGAGCGAAGCGAGCTGTATAGAGAAGGCGGAACAGGTCTTTGAGGATCGGGGCGTGGAGCTTCATGCGATCGAGCGTCATCCGCCCCAGTGGGCTTCTTAGGTACAGCTGGAAGAGGAAAGCGCCTACGGCCAAGATGATCAAAGTCAGCAGAATATTGTCTCCTAGGAGCATTCCAAAGTCCACCATGACCTGGGTGGCGAACGGAAGCTGGATGCCCAGTCCCTCGTACAGGTTGCTCAGGTACGGAATCCCGAAAGCCAGGATCAAAAAGACCATCAAAGCGGCGAAGCACAAAACGACGATGGGGTAGGTCAAGGCGCTCTTGACGGTGTCTTTGAGAGCTTCGGTCTTCTCTCGAAAGGTAGCCACGCGATGGAGCATCTGTGGGAGCTCGCCGCTATCTTCACCCGCCCTCACCATGCTGATAAAAAAGTCGTCGAAGACCGGCCGGTGCGACTCGAGAGCGGTAGAAAAAGCAGCTCCGGTGCCCAACTGGGAGGAGACGTCGATGATTATGTTTCGGAGGGCGCGGCTCTCGGTGTCTCCATACATTGTGTCCAGGGCCCGTTTTAAGGTGATACCGCCTTCGAGCATGGTGGCCAGAGTCTGGCAGAAAGTCAGCATCGCCTCTCCGCTGACGGTGGGCTTAAAGGGGTTTACGAGGCGGGTGCTCGTCTTCTCTTCGAGGCGAGTCACGATATTGAAGCGCTCGCTCAAAAGCTGCATCGCTTCGGTCTTGTTCTGAGCCTCGAGACTCCCGGCGAACCGCTGACCGAACTCATTACGGGCACTGTAGTGATATTCTGGCATGATTGGATCGAACCCCCAGTTTTCCCGACGCGATGAAACTTCGGAGAGCGGGGGGGGCATCCTCTTCTTGGGCGACTCCCCGTCACCCTCGAAGGTGACGGCACCTCGGGCGGCAAAGCCCTCGGGGTGAGACGCATCTATCTCGGCGAGGATACTCCCACCCAAGCGCTCTTTCTTAAGGGTCTGCTCTCGCGTGAAAAGAGTCTCGAACCGAAGGTCTTCGGAGACGGTCTAGAGCTCTATCTCGCGATCACCGAGAACCCTCCCGACCTGATCATCTCCGATATCGTGCTTCCGTCTTTGGACGGGCTGGCCATCGCGCGGTTGGTGAAATTCCATGAAAAAACCCAGCACATTCCGTTGATACTCGTCTCGTCGATGAGCGCCGAACAGGTCGGGGTGCTCGAAGAGATCGGGGCGGACGCGTTCCTGCCCAAACCCTTGAAAATAGCGGAGCTGAAAGCTACGGTGGCTCGGCTCATGTCCGGGTTCGAACCCTCGTAGCTCCAACGAGCGGGTCTTCGTGTCGGTTCGCTGTGGCTACGGCTTCTTGCGAAAGAAGTTGGCTCGGAACCCTTGGGAAGTAGCGATCACGATCTGGTCCCCACTGTGGGCGATGTCGAACCCCCGGATGTCGTCTCTCGTTTCCACATCTGCCACTTTCTCGAGTTCGCCCCATTGGCGTTTATTCTGGCCGATATACCACAAGGTGTAACCGGTAGAGGAGGGCTCGGCGATCACCAGGTGCAGGTTCTTGTCGTCGTCGAGACAGCTCTCCACATCCACGTCTTGGGCCGAGAAGGGCAGTTCGAAGTTCTCATCGGCGTCGCGCTCAAAGGTCGTGCCGTCGGAGGTGAAAGCCTCTACTGTGCGCCCGGAGCCCAAGGCCATTCGGGCTGGGCCAAAGGGAGTGGAGCTGATCGTGAAAAAGCGACCGAACCGCCCGGCGACGACGGTTTCAGCTTCGGCGATACGGCCGGTCAGTCCGCGGACATGAGAACTGGCTAGGCCTTGGCCGTTGTTGAATACGGCTACGAAACCGTCGCGCCCTAAGGTGGCCACTTCGGTCTTCATAGCGTTCGGAGCGTGCGTTCCGACCAGCGTACCCTCGGGGCGGAGGCTGCTCTTGATGTCGAGGTTCGCAGCCCGGATATTACCGAAATCGCGCACCCAGGACATAGCGAATTCCGGTCGATTCATCCCTTGCCGCCCCTCGATGGCCACCCAGGTACCGCCCGAGCGCTCAGCTACGTAGCTGTCCACTTCGATCGGGTTGCTCCACGACCAGCCATGGTCCCCGGAGATCGAAAGGCGGATCTCATAGGCGTCACTACCTTGGGTGAGGGTCCTTTGGAACAAGATGGCCACGAGATCCCGCGCCGTGCCGACCGCTACCTTGCGCACTCGACCCAGGTTCTTACCGTAGAAAGGGGCGCGTGGGTTGTTCCACTGGTCGTCTCTTCCAGTGATGCTGGAGTGGAAGACCTCCGGCCTTCGGACATCGTCGGAGGTTCCGACCCACAACAGGTGGACCCGGCTACGAAGACTCGTCAGTCGCGGTTCCATCATCAGGCCACTTCCGACCGACGGGCGAGGTAGTTCGCTCCACCCATCTCCAACGGAGAGTTCGTTGTTGGCGGTAGCGGGCAGAGCTAGAATGAGAGCGAAGAGTGCGGTCGCCCATAGGAGCGAGCGCGGTCTGTTACAGTTAGGCATACGCTCGCACTACTCCAGGCTGTCGGTGAGACCTTCTCGCGAGGTCACTTATCTGTCCTTAGTTTGGGCTTTGTCTGGAGAGGGCCAGACGTTCGAGGACCCTCGGAAGAGCGGGTACGGAGTCCAATGGGCCTAGTCCAGGGACGATCCGGATGGCCGTCTCGACGATTCGACCGAGCGCTGAGAGAGCGGGGGCGGCCGGCAGTCCGCTATACGGATCGGCATGGGTCGGCCACCGTCGGCTCCAGTAGTGCCGATATAAAAGGGAGTCCCACTCCGAGATCGGCCTTCCATCGTAGTAGCGGTCGTAGACGGACGGCTGCCCCACTAGATGGCGATAAGGGCTGC
>CAZDLH010000396.1:0-3324 GCA_964505925.1 uncultured Burkholderiales bacterium | reverse complement strand
GTACTCGCCGGTCGTACCGAGCCGGTGGCCGAAGCGCCGGTCGAAGAGCCCGCAGCTCCCGAGCCGGTAGCCGAACCGGTGGCCGAAGTGCCGGTCGAAGAGCCCGCGGCCCCCGAGCCTGTAGCCGAACCGGTATCCGAACCGGTATCCGAACCCGTATCCGAACCCGTATCCGAACCGGTGTCCGAAGCGTTGGAAGTGATGGCGCTTCCAGAGTCGGCTGACGAAGCCTTGGCTCTTCTCAAAGAGAAGCTGCTCGAGTCTCCGAGGTTCGCTCCGGCGCACCGCGCTGCTTACGCACGGTTCGGCGATAGAGCGAACTCTCGCAAGCTCGTCGAGCTCTATAGGGATCTGCAGAAGCAGGACTCGACCAACCCGGACTTCCTTCTGTACCTAGCCCGAGCTTATGGACATGTGGGTAAAGACACCCTGGCGGTGGTCCAGTTTCGAAAGCTCTTGAGCAGCGAGCCGCAGCCGGAGGTCTACCTCGACCTGACCCGCGCTTATCGTCGGCTGAAGAAGATGGCGGACGCCGCCAAGACCGTCGATATCGCTCTGGAGCTGCTGCCCGACCACCCCGGCCCGCGCAAAGAGCAGATCATCATCGTTTCGCAGAGCGGACAGCACGAGGAGGCGGCTCGTTTCGCTCGTGAGGCGCAAGGACTGCCGAACCTGACCGAAGAGGATGTGGCTTGGTTCCAGGAGGCAGCCCGCCTCGCCCAGGCGTCGAGTCCGCTCCCCGATTCGTTGTCCGATCCCCCCAACGATTTCTAGCGCGACAGTAGTGTAGCGGTGGGCCCAGGGGGAGGGCCCGCCGTCCTCTTGGCGCCGTGCATCAGCGGGAAGGGTAGACTCTCCGGGCTCCAGGCTCCAATGAGACCGGTCGGACTCGACCCGACCGGACGCTTAGAGCGGGCGCAGAAGAAGTTGGCGCCCGGTCCGCTCGGAGCGT
Source organism: uncultured Burkholderiales bacterium (assembly GCA_964505925.1). GTDB lineage: Bacteria > Vulcanimicrobiota > Xenobia > Xenobiales > JADMJV01 > JAEXNA01. The sequence continues at coordinate 2,372 of CAZDLH010000396.1, read as the reverse complement.
TCGAAAGAGCAGGCCTGGAGGTGGAATCGACCCGCGTCGCTCCCTCGGAATCGCACGGCGATCTCCCCTTCGTACGGCTCATCGCTCGCGAGCACTTCGCTGTTGAGGGAGTCGGAACCGCTGTGAAACTCGTACAGTTCGGTCACCAGTACCGATGCGTCGGGATTCCCGGACGACAGCCCGAGAAGTCGGTTCCACGATTCGTTGGTGAAGAGCACTTCATCGTTCGATCGATCGAAGACCATGAGCCCTACCGGGAGCGTTTCGATGGCGCCGTGGATCCAGTCCCATCTCGTCTTGAGCGTTCGAGTATGGGCGCGGAGCCGGTCCTGGATCTGTTTGATCTTGAGGGTGGACCGCACCCGAGCTAGGAGCTCTTGAGGTTTGAACGGCTTTGTCATGTAGCCGTGGGCTCCGAGATCGAGACCTCTGACCACGTCCTGGACTTCGTTTTGAACGGTGAGGAATATGACCGGGATATCGCGGGTGGCCGACTGGGATTTCAGAGCTCTGCAGGCGTCGAAGCCGCTCATCCTAGGCATCATGCCGTCCATCAAGATGAGGTCGGGAAGCTCCTCGGTCGCCTTCTGCACACCTTTCTCGCCGTCTTCGGCCGAGATCACTCGACATCCGATGGTTTCGAGCCAGGTTTCCAGTAGCGTCACGATGTTCGGCTCGTCGTCCACTACTAGGACCGTAGCCGAGAGCTGTTCGTCGTCTCGAGCTGTTTCCGAACTCGCGGTAGCTTCACTCATGGTCAACTCCTTGTCGAAAAGACGGTTCGGGGTCCGAAGTCAGGGGCCTTCTCGGCGGCCCCTAGCCGCCCTGGTTACACACCGCGGATCTTTAGAACAATTCACCTGATCGCGCAGGTGAAGAGAGGTTCGTCAATGTCGAGCCAGAAGCTGGCTTTATGTCCTCTCCTACTACGCCAGTAGCCAGTCAAGCAGTAATGAATCTTCGCGATGAAGTGATCGCCTTGCGTCGAGACTTTCATCAGCATCCGGAGCTCGGGTTTCAAGAGGTGCGCACGGCCGGTAAAGTCGCCGACTATCTCCGCAGCATCGGACTAGAGCCCAGGGTAGGGATCGCGAAGACCGGGGTCACCGCCGATCTGGTGGGAGGCCTTCCGGGTCCGACGGTGCTGATCCGCGCCGATATGGACGCTCTACCCATCGTAGAGGAGACGGGTCTGCCCTTCGCCTCGGTAGAGGAAGGGAAGATGCACGCCTGCGGTCACGACGGGCATACCGCGATCCTGATGGTCACCGCCAAGCTCTTGACCGAGCGTCGGGAGAATCTACGCGGGCGCATCCGTTTTCTCTTTCAGCCTGCTGAAGAAGGGCCCGGAGGGGCGGCGCCCATGATCGAAGAGGGGGTCCTCGAAGGGGTCGATGTCGCCCTCGGACTCCATCTCTGGCTGCACCTGCCCACCGGGACCATAAATTTTTGTGCAGGGCCGATGCTGGCGGCGAGCGATGAGTTCGATGCGGTCATCAAAGGGGTGAGCACTCACGCCGCCTCCCCCCACGAAGGGATCGACCCTGTCCCTGCGGCGTGCCAGGTGGTGCTGGGAACTCAGGCGCTGGTGGCGCGGGAGGTCGATCCGAAACAGCCCGCCCTGCTTTCGGTCACGGGCATTCGGACCAGTAGTCAGGCGCACAACGTGATCGGAACCGAGGTCCGGCTCTCGGGCACGCTGCGCACCTACGACGAGCAGACGAGAGTAGCTCTGAAAAAGCGCTTTCGTGAGATCGCCGAACGGACCGCGGAGGCGTACGGGGCTACCGCAGAGGTAGAGTGGAGAGAGGGATACCCGGTTCTGGCCAACGACCCGAGGGTGACCGGTCTCTGCGAGGAGGCCTGCCGGGAACGCTTCGGCATGCGGCCTCAGGAGGAGCGACCCGACGCGCGCTCTATGGGAGGGGAAGACATGGCGTTCTACCTTCAGAAGGTGCCGGGCTGCTTTCTCTTTTTGGGCGCCTACAATGACGAGATCGATGCCTGTTATAGCCACCACCACCCTCGCTTTACCGTCGATGAGGAGGCGCTCCCGCTGGGGGTCGAACTCTTCTTAGCTTGCGTCGAGAAGATCGGACGAGAGTGGACTTGACCGTAGCCCCGGAGATGGACCCGCTCCGGGAAGAGGCGGCAGCGGTCGAACGGTCGGTACAGCAGTGCTGCGAGGCCGACTCTGTTCTTTGGGCGGCCCTGACCGCCCGCTCCGATTGGGAGGTCTACACCGACGGCTCTGCGCCTTTCAAGAATCCGGGCGGGGCCATCGGGTTCTCGGCGGTCTTTCTGGTGGACGAGGATCGCGCTTTCGAGATCTTCGGTGGTGTTCTAGGGCGAAAAAAGGAGCCGGCCACCAG
>CAZDLH010000395.1:0-3337 GCA_964505925.1 uncultured Burkholderiales bacterium | reverse complement strand
GGTGCACCCGCCCCTCGAAGAGATCTTCGAGGAAAGGAGACGCACGTTGAGTGAGGGCGCAGACTATGAGGAGCACAGCCGTCTTCCTAAAGGGATCGAACTGGTCTCTTTCCCTACGGCCTAGAGTCCCTCACTGTAGGGCGCAGGGCTTCCATCGAGGGCGATCATGAGAGCGGAGAGGGCCATCCCTTTCGTTCTGGCACTCTTGCTGGTAGGCCTCAGCGGCTACCTCTATCTTTCGAAGTCACGGTCGATCACCGTACCCCTGGAATGGGAGGGTGATCCGGCCGTGACTCTTTTTTATCAGCACGACTGTACGACCTGTCACACTGTCAGGAAACTCCCCGACGCCCGGGGCACTCTCGGCCCAGGACTCGACGGTGTTGCCAGCATAGCCCGACGGTTAGACCCGGAGGGCGGGGGGAAAGATTATCTGCGCGAGTCTCTTCTGGACCCCTCTGCCGCGGTGAGGAAAGGGTTCATAGATGCGATGCCCAGTTACAAAGGCGTGCTCTCCGACGAGGAGGTAGAGATCCTGGTGGATTGGCTCCTGGGTCTCGAAGACTCCAGTAGTGAGGACGCTCTACCCGGGGAGCCGGTGCGGGTGTTGCCGACGAGAAGACCCTAGGCGCTGAAGGCGGTGATCGGTATGCAACTATTCGAAGGTTTCTTTACTCCAGACCCGGGAGTGGTGGACGGGGTTTTTGGACTGAGCGTGATCTATCTGCTCGCTGTCGGTCCGATGAGGCGATATCTCGCTCCCGAGGAGCCCTGGGAGTGGAAGAGGGTCGCCTCGTTCTTTACGGGCCTCTTCTTCTTGCTGATCGCAGTGGCTACACCTATCGACTCCATCGGGGAGAAGTATCTTTTCAGCGTGCATATGCTTCAGCACGTGCTGCTCATTTTGCTGATACCTCCGTTTTTTATCCTCGGCTGTCCGAAATGGTTGGCCAACCTGCTCTTCCGTATGGAGGGGATCGGTCGAATACTGCGATTCCTGGTCCACCCGGTGGTGGCGTGCGTGGTGTTTAACGCCACCCTGCTGTTGTGGCATATCCCGTTTTTCTATGAACTGGCGTTGCGAGATAAGCTGCTGCACCTGTTTGAGCACGTCTGCTTCGTTGTTGCGGGGGTCTTCATGTTCTGGCCCCTGCTCGGGCAGTCGGACGAAACCCCACTGCTTCCCCAGCCGCTGAAACTGCTCTATATTCTAGCGGTGAACATCGGCCAGTTGCCGCTGTTCGCTTTCATAACCTTCGCTACGACCGTATTCTATCCCACCTACGAGCTAGCGCCGAGAATCACCGATTTGAGCCCTCTAGATGACCAGGTGCTAGGTGGAGTTATTATGAAACTGGCCGCGGGGGTCTTTATGTTTGGGGGATTGATAGTCTGCTTCTATCGCTGGACTCGGGAGTCGGGCCTAAGATAAGGGAGAAGCTCGTCGGGGGTAGCATCTTCGATAGCTTTTCGGGCGTAGTTGGCTCTCTGGATGAAGCATGTCCAGGTCGCGATGGTTAGGACGATGAGCGGTATCGTCGACTGAGGTTGGAACAGGTACGCAACAGCGATCATGACCGCCCGGTCCGGATGGTCCCCAAAGCCGGGCCAGTCCCGGTTGTCCATGATCCGGACTAAGCCGCAGCGCGCTTTAGCAAAGGACGTCATACAGGTCCCGATGATGGCCAGAGCGACCAAGTTCGGGGCGGTGGGTAGTAAGCCGAAGAGCAGCACGCATTCTCGGGTGCGGTCCCCGATGGCGTCGTAGTAGTTCCCGAGGGGGGTCGTTTCTCCGGTCGCCCGAGCGACCTCGCCGTCGGCCATGTCTGTGAGGACGGCCATGACGGCCAACCAGAACGCCGCGTCGTAGAGACCCGCTCGGGCTAAGATCGCCGCGAGAATAGCGATGACTACTCCGAAGATGCCCACAGCGGTAGGGCCAACCCCCGCTTTTAGGAAAGGCCAAGCGAGTAGCCGCTTAATGGGTCCGACATAAGCTCTTAAGTGTCCTAGCATTCGTTCTCCTTAGTTTCGGGGAGCTACAGCAGCGCAAACGAACCGAACTGGAAGTAGAAGTCCGTGGCCGAGCTTTTGCCTATTAATGCCTGTTCTCCTGGCATCTGTATTCGGGTAGGGAGACGGAGATCTCCGAACCGATAGCGTGGACGACGGAAACGGGCTTACGTTTTCTGAGCTGTCTACCCCAGTACGGTCCGTACAGCCCGTCCCAGTCGATCTCGAGCTGGAGACTTTCGGGTCGCACCTCCCGAACCATCCAGCGAGGGTGCTTAACCCTGTAGCCGATGAGCTCTCCTGAACGGGAGGCGCCGAATCCCCAATTTTGCTCCTTGAACCATTCTTCAGGGGAGTCGGGTGCCGGTAGATACACCCGTTCAGACAGTGAAAGTGCGAGTTTCGAGCGGCGACCCTTCCAGTTCCAACTTGTGGACTGCAGCTGGGTGGTGGGCTCACGATAGGCGCTCTCGCGTTGGATCTCGCACCAAGAGTACGGCTCGTTATAGCCGAATCGGGCGATGAGCGAGGGGAGGCGCCTCGGGATAAACTCTCGGATAAAAAAGACGCCCCGATGACCGGTCGACTTCTCCCGCACGTACACCCTGAGATTGACCTCGGGAAAGGAGGTGTAGCCAGGCCAGGGGAGACCGAGAACTCTTATCCGGTTGAAGTCGAAAGCGACTAGGCTAACCATCGCTTCTCCCTCTAAGAGATCGGGCTCCAAGGCGCTGGGGAGGGCTGCTGCGACGGTCGGTGGCGAAAGGGGAAAGTTCACCAGAGTCAACTCTTCCCATCGCGCCCTTAAGAAAGGGAAGCTCATCTTTCCGGCTTGCCCAAGCAGCCGGGAGTTCCTGTCTCTACACGCGGACCGAGAGGATTCTTGGGTTCGTTAAGAAACGGCCTATGATGCAGCTCGATTACTTGGCACATAGCTGTTTTTTACTTTCTGGCGGTAGCCGCAAGGTGGTCTTCGACCCGTACGATTCTTCCCTCGGCTACCCGTTGCCGGCGGTCTTCAATGCCGACTACGTGCTGGTCAGTCACGATCACTGCGATCACAATGCGGTGGCTTCGGTCTCGGGGCGCGCTCAGGTGATTCGAGGAGCCGCCCGAAGGTCTCTCGAGGGTCTCGAGGTAGAAGGTCGCCTGGCTCGACACGGGACGAATGAGGATTCGGACTGGGTGGTCTTGTATCGGGTCCGTTGGGAAGGCTTTACCATCGCCCATCTCGGCGATCTCGGCGAGCCTCTCAGTCTCGAGAACAGAGAGTTTCTTAGGGATCTCGACATCCTTATGGTACCGGTGGGGGGAGGTCACGCGC
>CAZDLH010000394.1:0-3340 GCA_964505925.1 uncultured Burkholderiales bacterium | reverse complement strand
TCGATTCTACCCGGGCAGGGGGTAGCCATGGTGAAAAGATTGTGAAAGCCGGCAAAAAAAACCAGAAACGCGCCTAAAAAACCAGATCTGCACGGTCCGATGCCGGTCTACTTTTGACACCGGGCACACCAGGTGGTGGTCCGGCCTCCGTAGAGCCCTCTCCTTAGGGTTTCACCGCACCCTGGGCAGGGTTCACCGTAGCGACCGTACACCGAAAGCCCCTCCTGGTTGTACCCTTGCTGACCCTCTCCACTCACGAAGTCTCTGAGCGTGGTACCCCCAGCCTCGATCCCCTTGTAGAGCGCCGTTCGAACGGCGCGATGGAGCGAACCCAGAGCCGCTCCCTTGACACGGTACGCCCCCCGGCCAGGCCTCAAACCGGCGAGGAAGAGCGCTTCATCCACATAGATGTTACCTAGACCGGCGAGAAACTTTTGGTCTAACAGTACGGATTTGAGATCCCTGCGGCGCGACTCCAAACCGCGCCTGAGCGCCTCTACGGTGAACTCTTCCGTCAAGGGGTCGATGCCCAAGCCGAGACGCTCCCGGAGGGCGGGTCCAGCCTCTAAGCCCGACCAGAGGATCCGGCCAAACTTTCGCACATCCCGATACATGAGTACCGCACCGGTTTCGAGCTCTGCGAGCATATGGGTGTGTCGGTCCGGGGGGTGCTGAATGGTCCTTTCCAATCCGGTTTTGAGATGCCTGTGGAAGGGGCGATCGACCCGCAGGCGATCGCGCACCGTGAGCTGGCCGGTCATCCCTAGGTGCACGCACACAGTGCCGCCATCGGTCTCCAGAAAGAGCCACTTCCCGTGGCGAGAGAGCCCGGTGAAAACCCTACCGGTCAGAACCTCACTCAGGGTTCCATCGAACCCGTCTCGGAAGATCCGGCAGGGTCGAACCGTCACGGAGCGGACGGCAACACCCTGTAGATAGGGTAGGAGTGAGCGACGAACGGTCTCGACTTCTGGAAGCTCGGGCATCTGGCTGGGTCACCTCTCTTGGAAGGGGATAGAGATTCACGATGGGAATCAGACGCTATGGCCACTGTCTTTACTAAGATCCTCCAAGGAGACCTCCCCGGTCACTTCGTCTACCGGGGGCAGGGTGCGAGCGCCTTTCTCTCCATCAATCCGATCCGCCCTGGACACACTCTGGTGGTCCCGCACGCGGAGGTCTCCCACTGGCTCGACCTCTCGCCAGAGCTTCACGACGAGGTCCAGCGTCTGGCCTTGCAGGTCGGCCGAGCCATCCGAGAGGCCTTTCGACCGGCCAGGGTCGGAATGATGATCGCCGGATTCGAAGTCCCCCATACCCACCTACACGTAGTCCCCCTGAGAACTCAATCCGATCTCAGCTTCGCGAACGCCGCGAGCAGTGTCGATCATGAGGAGCTCGCTTCTATCGCTGCGGATCTGAAAGCGCGAATGGCCGATCCAGAGATCCGCATATGAAGCTTCGGCACACCCTGCTTTGGGTGTTCCTAACCATCGTGGTGGTCACCTCGATAAGGGCGAGCTCCCCGCTCGCCGCTCAGGAGCTGTATATCGGAAACCAGCCGTTCTACGGCGGCGCGACCATCGAAGGCGGCCGCTACCTCATCGACCTCAAGGACGTCGCCCTTATGCTCGGCTATCGACTGGGGCACTTCGATGGAGCCTGGTCGATAGAGGGTGCACCTCTGCAGACCGAAGACCGGCAGGGGCGGCCTTGGATACTCCTCGATGAACTCCCCTCTAGCTTGGTCCATGTGGTAGAGAGCCCGAGCCTCGGGGTCCTCGATCTGTATCGGGTTCGTGAAGAGGCCGACAGGCGTTCCACTTCAGGTAGTTGGGGAGGGGAGATCACCCTGCTGTATTTCCACGCTACCTGGTGTCCCGTGAGTCAGTCCATGACGCAGACCATCCGGGCCATCGAACAGTCTAGGGCCCTACGACTCGTCCACGTAGGCATCGATGAAGAAGGGAGTCCGGCCTTCAACGACTACGCTAGGTACTTCGAAGGAGATAGAATCCCGTTCTATGTGATTCTCGACCGGAGGGGCCGAAAGCTCGACGCGTTCTTCGGCTTTCAGACCTACAACGAGCTTCGAGAGCGAATGGAGCGCGCCGCTCGACCGGAATAGGTCCCCCGCCGCTCCTCAGCGGTCTAAGAGCCGTTCCAGCAGCCTAGGCAGCCTTCGACCCCAGACCGATTCTGTGTGCTCTCCTCGATGCAAAACGAGATCCACCTCTGCGCCTCGCTGTCGAAGCTTCTTGGCGAACCACCGATTCTGCTCTACGAACTCTCGGTCCATTCCACTATCGCCGCAACTTAGAAAGATGCGCTCGCTAGGGAGACCAGGAGATCGAGTCAGAAGTTCCCCGAAGTAGTGTCGTCCAGCCGAAAGGCAGGCTACGGCCGGTAAGCGCCCAGGGAATCTCCATCCTGTATAGAGAGCTGCGACCCCGCCCGCGGATGCACCCAACAGCCCACAGACTCGGCCCCGCGGAAAACGCCGGAGCAGATAGGGGAGAAGGGAGCTCATCACGGCTTCGGCGTGCCGCTCCCCCGAAGGCGAATAGTGACCTGGCTCCAGGCTCCATCCCACGTACTCCTGATAGCGACGAGAGCTCGCGGGGAACGCGCAGAACACGGTGTTAGGAGGTGCGTACTTCGATAGCTGCTCCTCGCCGGACCAGTGAGGCTCGCCGAGAGACTTGCCGAAGGCGAACACGTTTTGACCATCGAGGCAGACGAGGATCCGGCAGCATCTCCGACGATCTAGCACGTTGCTCCAGACCAGGAGGCGACGGCGGTAGACCCCGCTCCCTCCCGGAGGCTCCCACTTCGTATGCTGCTCTAGTCTCCAACCGGCAGCGCTCTTCAGGATCGTGACGAGACTCATCCGGACCAGTTCGCAACGGCGACCGCCGCCTCCCTGGTCTGCGGAACGGAAAAGATCGATTCGCGTAGAAACAACAAGGGGGGAGCGGCTGTTCGTGATCCCCTGGTCTATTTTGGATGGCCAGCATCATTTCGCGATAAACGGAACGAAGGAGACAAAGATGAAAAGATATATTGGGTTGCTGCTCGGGCTCTTGGTCCTCGGACTACCCGTCGGTGCCGAGACCCTCGAAGTAGAGCCGACCAGTACGGTGACCGTGGCTTACAAGATCACCCTCACCGACGATAGAGTCGTGGCCGAAGTCGATGAGGAAGAGCCCAGCACCTTCACCTTGGGTCAGGGGAAGATGTTCCCCACTGTGGAGGAGAAGCTCGTAGGGATGAAGGTGGGTGAATCCCAGACCATCACCCTCTCACCCGAAGAGGCTTTCGGCCCGGTGGACCCAGAGGC
>CAZDLH010000393.1:0-3355 GCA_964505925.1 uncultured Burkholderiales bacterium | reverse complement strand
AACAGGTCGAACCCGTCACTTGCGAGCCGCTTGGCGATAGCTCTACCTAAGCGGATTCCGCTCCCGGTTACCAGGGCAACGGGGCGAGGATTGGGGCTGCGATCTTGCATGGGCTACCCTTCTCTAGGCCGGTTCGGCTCGCTCCTGTTTAAGAGGAAGCCGTTATGGGGTCGAGCAAGCCAGGGGTTAGAGGGTGAACGCGGAAGATGTGCAACGTAATGGCGATGGATTACGGTCAGATCTCCTCGGGAGAGGTGCTCGACGGCCGCTTTGAGGTGAAGCGACTCATTAAGTTCGGGGGCATGGGTGCCGTCTACGAAGTGATCGATCGGCATATGGCCGGTAAGCGATGCGCTCTTAAGCAGATTCGACCGTCTGCAGATCCGAAAGAGTTTCAGCAAGCGAAAAGCCACTTCATCGGGGAGGTCGGAGTGATGCAGTCGCTCCACCACCCCAACATCCCGAAGATCATCAACTCTTTCTTCCACGAGTCTTCATTCTTTTTTGTCATGGAGTACATCGACGGTATCGATCTCTCGCGCTACCGGAAGAAGTTTGGACAGCCCGGACTCCCTCTGGCGCTGGTGATGGGTTGGGCTTTCCAGGTGCTCGATGCGCTCGAGTATGTTCACGAGCGCAATCACCCCATCGTGCACCGCGATATCAAGCCTTCCAACCTGCTGCTCGATGAAGCCAAGGACCGAGTGGTGCTCATCGACTTCGGCATAGCCCAGGCGACGGACCCCGCCGACGGGTGGATCGGTACACCCGGGTACGCGCCCGCTGAGCAGCAGTTGGGTAAACCCGAGCCGAGATCCGACCTTTACGGGTTGGCCGCTACCGTGCATGAACTCCTGACTGGGCTCAAACCCCGAGACTTCGATTTCATCTCCTTGGCCGAGGCTGGGATCGAAGCCCCAGAGGCTCTCCAGGCGCTGCTCGATGATGCTCTCGAGCCTTGGCCTCAAGACCGAATATCTTCGGCGACGGAGATGAAGAGGCGATTGGCCGATATCCCAGGGCTGGAGCTGCGGGAGCCGGTGGAGTTCCGGGAGGATGCATTCGAGGCCGCCGTAGACCGCCTGAACCGAGAGGCCATCCTCCCATCTCTCAGGGACTTGATAGAGCGGTACGGAAATGAATGCCAAACCCCGTATCTACCGAGCACGGTCACCTTCAATCGCTTCGTTTTGGGAACGATGACCAACTTTGAGCTGGTTATCGCCAAAGACGATCAGCGCGAGTCCGTCAGGCTAGAGGAGAAGCAGGGCCTTCTCTCACCGGTGCTCCTCGCTGAGATCTACCCACTAGAACACTTCGATGCCGATTCCGTCCGTGGAGCTATCGAACGCTTCGCACAGGACTACGAGCAGTTTAAGAACTCATCGTGGCAGATCCTGTAAGACTACTTTAAGGGCTTTCCTTCATTCTAGAGGGAGCCTTGGGGAACATTCTAAAGTACCTCATGCGTAGATGGACTCTCCGAGAAACGTGCTGGCTTCTCGAGATTCTTCGGGATCGGGGATGGGGTTTACATTCGGGGTTTATCGGCGAAGAGAGTATAGATCCGAGTTGATGTTTTCGCGATTCGCCGCTTTGACGAATTAAAGAAAGCTTGCTAGACTCGGTCTGCTCTTTCAAGAGTTGAGGAGGACACTGCTTGGTGATCACTTGGTCGTCCCTGATCGCAGCCTTTCTAGGCGGCTTCGGACTAACGCTCGTCGCGACTCCCGTCGTGAAGAGGTTAGCCGTGCGGGCCGGTGCTCTCGACAAGCCGGACCCACGAAAGATCCATCGAGTCCCGATGCCTCTTTGGGGGGGTATCGGTGTAGCGCTGTCCTGTACGGTGGCGTTCCTTTATGCTCTGTCGATATCGGGCTTGGCTCTATCTCCACGCCAGATCTCAGGTGTGACCGCCGTCATTTTCTGCTGCTTGGGGATGATGGTCATCGGGATGCTCGACGACCGTTTCGGCATGGCCGCGAAAGTGAAGCTGGCATCGCAGATCGGGCTCGCACTGATCCTTGTAGGGGCAGGGGTCCGAGTGGAGTTTTTCTCACTTCCCTTCGTCGAGGGGGTCGTCTATCTCGACGCCTGGCAATCCGTTGCGCTCAGCCTGCTGTGGATCGTCGGAGTGACGAACGCGGTCAATCTGCTCGACGGGCTCGACGGCCTGGTGTCGGGTGTGGCGTGCGGTTCGGCGGTGGTGCTCGCTCTGGTGGCGGCGCTCAACGGACAGTGGCTCCCGGTGTTGGCGATGCTGGCTTTGGCCGGAGCGACACTCGGGTTTCTGCGCTTCAATTTCAATCCTGCGCAGATCTTCATGGGCGATACCGGGAGCCTTTTTCTAGGCCTGATGTTTGCGAGTTGGTCGCTGCTCGGCTACCTGAAGACCACCGCGACGGTGGCTCTGACCCTACCTATTCTTTTGGTGATGGCGGTCCCGCTTCTGGACACGACCTATGCGATCCTCAGGAGAGGTCTCGCTCGCCAGCCGATCTTCAAGCCCGACAAAGGGCATCTACATCATCGACTCCTGTCGGCGGGGCTCACTCACAAGCAGGCTGTCGTAACTATCTACGCGATCAATACGTGTTTTGGATTGGCTGGCTTGGCTCTCGCCTGCTTGGTGAATTAAGATGAACTCAAAAGATGGACCGCTTAAGGTCCTTGCGGTTTTCGGTACTCGGCCGGAAGCCATTAAGATGGCTCCGGTGGTCAAGGAGCTGCAACGGAATCCCCACACCACCGTAGAGGTCGTGGTAACCGGACAGCACCGCTCCATACTCGATCAGGTGCTGGAGCTGTTCTCCTTAGAGCCCGACCGAGATCTCCAGGTGATGAAGCCCCGGCAGACGCTCTTCGGTTTGAGTAGGGAGACGCTGAGGGGCATGGAGGAGGTTCTCGCTACGAGTAAGGCTGACGTAACTTTGTCCCAGGGCGATACTTCAACGGCTTTCCTCGCCGGGCTCTCCAGTTTCTATGCTCGCATCCCGGTGGGTCATATCGAAGCCGGTTTGAGGACCGAAGATATCTACGAGCCTTTCCCAGAGGAGATGAATAGACGGCTTCTCTCGGCCCTGGCGCACTACCATTTCGCTCCTACGACTGGCGCTTTGGAGAATCTGTTGGCGGAGGGGATCCAGCGGTCGAAGATCTACGTGACCGGTAACACCGTCACGGACGCCCTGGTCGCCATCGCGGAGGGACTTCCGGAGGGCCTCCCCGATGGTCTCGTAGACCTACCGGAGGGGGCGCGCTACGTCTTTGTAGAGACTCACCGTCGGGAGAATCTCGGTGAACCGATGCGAGAGGTGTGCCGGGCGATCAAGGATATCGTCGAGCGGATTCCGGA
>CAZDLH010000392.1:0-3370 GCA_964505925.1 uncultured Burkholderiales bacterium | reverse complement strand
GGGGAGTACCAGATCCTCGGTCAGGTCCGTCGCGCCTTTATTCAGGCTCAGGAAGCTCGCTGCACCGGGCCGGTTCTCGAGAGACTGTTCCCCTGGGCCATACGGGTCGGCAAGCGCGCCCGCTCGGAGACCCAGATCGCCCGGGGCGCCTCTTCGGTATCGGCCGCGGCCGTAGACTTGGCCCACAAGATCTTTGGAGACATGAGCGAGCGCAGCGTCCTGCTGCTCGGCGCGGGCAAGATGAGCTCGAAAGCGCTGCGCCTTCTGGTGCGAACCGGAGTGCAGGAGGTCCAGATCGTGAACCGGACCTTCACCAAGGCCACCGAACTGGCCGAGCAGTGCGGTGGGACCGCTGTCCCGTTCGAGGAGCTCGACACCGCGCTCACCTCCGTAGACATTCTGATCTCCTCCACCGGCGCCCCTCACTATATCGTGACCAAAGAGCGCATGAGCGAGGTCATGAGACGGCGCCGAGGGCGGCCTCTATTTCTAGTGGACATCGCCGTGCCCCGGGATTTCGACCCGGCCTGCGCCGAGGTGGACAACGTCTACCTCTACAACATCGACGACCTCCAAGGGGTCGTGGACAAGAACTTAGCGCGCCGTCACACCGAAACCCAAGCCGTACTCAAGATAGTGGAGTCGGCCACCACCGATTTCTGCCGCTACCTCGGCTCCCGACAGGCGAGCCAGGCCATCGTCACCCTTCGAAGCCGCTTCGACTCTTTGCGCCTCTCCGAGCTCGAGCACTTCAAGCGGAAAAAACACGTCGATGAAGACCAGCTAGCGCTCCTTGAGAACTTCAGTCGTCGCCTTCTCAATAAGCTGTTGCACTCCCCTACAGAGAAGCTGCGGCAGCTCTCCGAAGGTGGGGCCACTCCCGACGAGCTGCTCCACACCCTCGAAGTCCTAGGTTTGGTGGATGAGGAACGGGAATGACCAACATCTCGCTTCTGCTGCTGGGACTAGCCTCCCTACTGTATCTGGCAGCGGGGATCGGCATCCAGCGCGCTGCTCGCCAGGAGAATCGAGCTAGCTTTCCGCGCTGGAACCGAGTGCTCTGGGGCGCCTTCGGCCTTCACACCTGCGCCCTCGTACTGTACGCGATCCTCAGCGGGCACCTCCCGATCCACCGACTCCACGAGACCTTCGCCCCTTTAGCCTGGCTGATCATGCTGCTCTATCTGCTGCTCGCTAAGCGGTGGCGAATCGAAGTGGCCGGAGCGGTGGCCGCCCCCGCGGCCTTCGCCATGACCGCCTTTTCCATCTTCGCTCTGTGGCATGGCCAGCCCGGGAGCGAGCCGGGGCTGGGTCTGTATCTCCACGTTCTCTCGCTGGTGATAGGGTACGCCTCGTTCTTCTTCGCCTCGTTCTGCGCGCTCTTGTACTTCGTCCAAGCCCGCCTTCTCAAACAGAAGCGCTTGGACGGCCTGTACCGCGCGCTCCCCCCGCTAGGCACCTTGGACCATCTCTCGTACCGCTTGATCTGGGCTGGCTTCCCCGCACTCGTGATCGGAATCGTGTCGGGCCTGTTCATCCAGGGGGGGCGGTGGAGCTGGGGTTACCAAGAGATCCTGGTGGTGGCCACCAGCCTGGTCTACACCGCTTATCTGCACGCCCGGGTCGCGGGTTGGCAAGGCAAGCGCTTGAACGGTATGCTACTGGCGGCCTCGGCCTGCGCGGCCATAAGTTTTCTACTACCTGGAGGACACCAGTGACAACCCGTACCATCCGTTTCGGAACCCGCGGCAGCGAGCTCGCCCTGACGCAGACCAACCGGATAGCCGACGCGCTCCGCGAAGCTCACCCCGGTCTGGTCGTCGAAGTGCAGGTGATCAAGACCCAAGGCGACCGAGACCAGAACTCGGCCCTCAATAAATTCGCCGGTAAGGGCATCTTCACTAAAGAGATCGAGGACGCGCTCCTAGCCGGGCAGATCGACATGGCTGTCCACTCGCTCAAAGATCTCCCGACCGAGCTTCCCCCAGGGCTAGCGCTGGCAGCGGTGCCCGCCCGGGCCGATGCCCGAGACCTGCTGGTCTCCGGCTGTTCGGTGGAAGAGCTCCCCCCCGGCGCCCTGGTCGGTACCGGGAGCGCTCGCCGGCGCGAACAGCTCTGCCTTCTTCGGCCCGATCTGACCTTCGGCGAGATCCGCGGCAACGTGGCCACCCGGGTCCAGAAGTGGCGCTCGGGACTCTATCAAGCCACCGTCTTGGCCTGCGCCGGAGTGGCGCGCTTAGGGCACGAGAAGGCCGGGCTCCAGCCGGGAGACGCTCGACCCCTGGAGCTCGACCAGTGCGTGCCCGCAGCCTGCCAGGGCCTCTTGGGGCTCGAGATCCGAGCCGACGACACCCGCACCAAAGAGCTGCTGAGCCCCATCGGATGCCCCGACGCCGAGGTCGCGGCCACCGCCGAGCGCGCCTTTCTCTCGGAGCTGGGCGGCGGCTGTCATATTCCGGCCGGAGCCCACGCCGAACCGCTAGGGGAAGACCGCTGGCGCCTGACCGCTTTTTTGATGCTAGGGCACGACAGCGGCTCGCCGGTCCACCGAAGAAAGGTTCTCGAAGGGACCTCCGACCAGGTCTACGAGCTAGGGCGACGTGCGGCCCGCGAGCTGCGAAGTGAGCTCAGCCAGTCCTGAACCCGGCGGTGCCCGCTCGATCTTCCAGCGAGCCGCCGCCGATCTGCGCCTTCCACCGAACGGTAGCTGGATTCAGGTCTCAGCGCCCCTACCGCGGTGGGACGAAACGCTCGACACCGGGCTACCCCTACTGATCCACCGTCCCGACCTGACCGCGGGCCGACTCCTCGACGAGCTACGGGAGTGCGGCCTACCGGAGAGCGCCCCGGCCCTGCTCATCGAACCGGACGGTACGGTGCGAGAGCTCCGGGGGGCCGCCGCTGAGACCCCATTGTCCCAGCGCGCGGTCTGCCTAGGCTGGAGTCATCCCGATCAGGGCTGGCGGGCCCGTCGCCCCCTCTCGGGTCGGACCTACCTGGTCACCCGGGCGCGCCCCCAAGGAGAGCGCCTGGCCCACAGGCTCCAGGAGCTGGGCGCCCGGGCCCTGATCGTACCCACCATCACCTTTCGAGAGCCCGACTCCGAGGCTCCCTGGCGTAAGGCGATCGAGGAGCTCGAAGGCTTCGACTGGGTGGTCTTCACCTCCAAGAACGGCGTGGACTTCTTTCTTCGAAAGCTGCTGGCCCGCGGCAAGGACGCCCGCTCCTTCCGGGGCCGCATCGCCGCCATCGGACCCACCACCGCGCAGGCCTTGCAGCGGTTCGGACTCCACGCCGACCTGATGCCGGAGGAGTACGTAGCCGAGAGCCTGCTCCAGGCCCTACTTCGAACCTCGCCTCGGCGCGTGCT
>CAZDLH010000391.1:0-3373 GCA_964505925.1 uncultured Burkholderiales bacterium | reverse complement strand
CCTTACGGTACCGAGATCCCGGAGTGGAGCATGGCCAGACTCCTACCCCCCGAAGCTCGGATCGAGCGCGAGTTCACCGTCAGCTTTCTGCCGATGCTGCTGGACGCCCACAAATTTATCCCGGTCCTGAGGCCTCCCTTGCGAGCGCTGACCAGGCTCATCTTGTCGCCTGCCTACCTCCAGGGCTTCCTAAAGTTCGACCGCTTGCTCTCCCGACTCCTCGGGGGCTACCTCCTGGTGTCGGTCGTGGTACCCGAGGCTCCCCGCCCCTGACCGAGACCTTCCGTCTTGCGACGATAGATCAGATCCAGGGTACGGACCACCGTACGGCGCACGTTCATCTTCGAAAGACCCTTCTTTTGATCGTAGCGCAGCACGAAAGGCACCTCACCGAATACGAGATCCTGGGTGCGAAGCTTAAGCAGAATGTCGACCATACACTGGAAGCCCTCCTCGGAGAAGAATCGCTCCCCGAAGATCTCGAAAGCCTGGCGGAGAACCTCCGACCGATAAGCCCGGAAGCCGCAGGTGTAGTCCCGCACCCCCCTGATGGGGAAGAGCGTACTCAGAAGAAGCGAAGCCCCCTTGCTCAGCGCTTGGCGCGAAAGCGGTACTCCTCGGACCTGGGACCCCTCCCGAAAGCGAGAGGCGATCACCACATCGAACCCCTCCCCGATCATCCGCACCATCCGCGCGATAAGTCCGGGCGAATGGCTGTCGTCGGCGTCCATCGTCACCACCACATCGAACTCGGTGGCCACCTCGGAGGCTTTGATCAGACCGCTCTTGATGGCGGCCCCCAGCCCCAGGTTCACGTCGTGGTGGATAGAGGTGAGCGGAAAGGACTCCCGGAGCTCCTTCACCACCTCGAAAGTGGCGTCCTTACTCCCGTCGTCCACCAAAATGATGTGATACTCCAGATTCGCGAAGTCCATGGCTTGGTCGATGCGCTCTGCGAGCGTCCCTAGATTCTCGGCCTCGTTGTAGGCCGGAAGTACGATATAAACGATTCTTTGTCGGCGCTGTCTTTCCAAAGGTGGAACTCCCTTACGCCCCCACTGCGCTTCCGCGCCCATCCGGAGGCCCAGATATCTTCTGAACCGCGAAGGGTCATCCCTCGTACGGACCGCCGCACCGTCGCAAACCCGCGGTCCAAGCTCTTGTCAATCAGAAAAATTTAGCTTAGGCTAATCCGCATGAACGGAGTCCGAACGACGATGCTCAAGCGACTGCTCCTGCTGGCTCTGTCGGTGTTTTTGACCTTAGGGTGCCGCACCGGTCAGTCCGGTTCCGATGGCGCTAACTTCGAGCAGTGGGACGGCCGTCCGCCGTTTCGCCTGGTGACCACCACCTCTATTATGGCCGACTCGGTGCGCCGCCTCGCAGGCGAGCGGGCCGAGGTCACCGCCCTCGTCGGCGAAGGGGTCGACCCTCACCTGTACAACCCTACCCGTAGCGACGTCGCTCGCCTTAGAGCGGCTCACCTGGTGTTCTATCACGGCCATCTGCTCGAGGGCCGAATGGGAGACGTCTTAGGACGGCTGGGGCAGACCAGACCGGTAGTGGCCCTCGGCGAGAGGGTGTCCGGGGAGCTTCTCTTGACGGCTGAGCAAGGCGAAGACTCCTTCGACCCTCACCTGTGGATGGACCCCAAGATCTGGGGCGAGGTGATGCGCCAGGCAGCCGCGGAGCTTAGCGACTTCGATCCCGATGGGAAAGAGCAGTACGAGCAGGCCCTAGACGACTACCTCGAAGAGCTCGCCGCCACCGAAGAGTACATCCGCAGCATCGTGGCCACCGTCCCCGCGGGAGCCTCGGTCTTGGTCACAGCTCACGACGCGTTTCGCTACTTCGGTCGAGCTTACGGGATCGAAGTGATCGGCATCCAGGGACTGTCCACCGACTCCGAGGCCGGCTTGGAAGACCTCAATCGGCTCGTCGATCTCCTCGTCGAGCGACAGATCCCCGCGGTCTTCGTCGAGAGCTCGGTGGCCGACAAGAACGTTCGAGCGCTGGTGGAAGGCGCAGCGGCCCGAGGATTTCAGGTCCGGGTCGGCGGGGAGCTGTACTCCGACTCCTTGGGCTCGCCGGGCAGCTACCAAGGCACCTATCTCGGCATGATGGACCACAACGCCACCACCGTGGTCCGGGCCTTGGGCGGTCACGCCCCCGAGCACGGCCGTCTCGGTCACCTGAAGGGTTCGCCCTAGGTGGGCGACACACCCGGCTCCGATAGCCTCGCTCTACGGGTCCGCGATCTGACGGTGGCCTATCAGCGCCGACCGGTTCTGTGGGACATTGAACTGGCTCTACCGCCGGGGAGGCTGGTGGGGATCGTCGGTCCCAACGGGGCGGGCAAGAGCACCCTGATTCGAGCGGTCCTCGACCTGGTGCCTCGCCTCTCGGGTGAAGTGGAAGTGTTCGGGCGACCCTACCGCCAGAACCGCCGCCGGGTAGCCTACGTACCCCAGAGGGAATCGGTGGACTGGGACTTCCCCGTGACCGCCCTCGACGTGGTCTTGATGGGTCTTTACGCCGAGATCGGCTGGCTGCGCTGGATCCGCAAAGAGCACCGGGAGCGCGCCCAGGCAGCCCTCGAGCGAGTGGGCATGAGCGAGTTCCGCAACCGACAGATCAGCCAACTCAGCGGCGGCCAGCAGCAGCGCGTGTTCCTGGCCCGAGCCTTAGTGCAAAGGGCCGACCTCCTGGTCCTCGACGAACCGTTCGCCGGGGTGGACGCGGCTACCGAAAAGACCATCGTCGAGCTCCTGGGGGCCCTGCGCACCGAAGGCAAAACGGTGCTGGTCGTACACCACGACCTGCAGACCATCCGGCAGTACTTCGACGACCTCGTGCTGTTGAACATGCGACTGGTGGCCGCTGGACCCACCGAAGTCGTCTTCACCGAAGAGAACCTGAGCAAGACCTACGGAGGTCGGTTGACCGTCCTCGATGCGGTCGGCCAGCGGATGCAGCGAAGTTCGAGCTGAGATGGGTACCCCGGAGCCCTGGCAGTTCGAAACCCTCTGGCGGGTTCTCAGCCTGGCCGACTACAACACGCGCGTGGTGGCCTTCGGCACCTCCGTACTAGGGCTCTGCTGCGGCCTGATCGGCACCTTTATGCTGCTGCGGAAGCGCTCGCTGGTGGCCGACGTGGTCAGCCATAGCACCCTACCCGGGGTCGGCATCGCCTTTTTCGTCATGGTCGCTCAAGGCGGCAGCGGCAAGTGGCTGCCCGGGCTGCTCCTGGGCGCCCTCATGAGCGGTCTTTTGGGAATGGCCACGGTGGTGTTCTTGGCCCGCTACTCCCAAGTCAAAGAGGACGCCGCTCTCGGTATCGTACTCAGCGTCAGCTTCGGCGTGGGGGTCTCGA
>CAZDLH010000390.1:0-3382 GCA_964505925.1 uncultured Burkholderiales bacterium | reverse complement strand
TGCCCGAAGGCCACCTGCGCGGCGGGCACCGCCACCTCTACGCTCGCGACCCCGGAGGCGTTGCTCACCTTATCGAAGGCCTGCACCGCGACGTGCAGGGTCCGCTCCCGGGTCTCCGGAGAGATGTTCAGCTCCAGCAGCTCCCGCTCGCCGGCCTCTTTGGGCTCCATGATCCGCATCAGCGGAGCTTGCAGGTACTGCTCTAGGGTCTCGATCGGCTGTTCGGAGACGCGAACCTCGTACGCCGAAGCGCGCCCCTGGGTACCGTCATCCCCCGGGGCGGTGAACTGGAGCTCCAAGCGGTGGGGGGTCGACGCCCGCGCCGAGAGGTCCTCGATCTCCGCCGGGGCGACGGCATCGTCGGCCAACGAGTTATTCACATTGAGACGACCGCTGGTCGCCACCTTATCGATCAGGCTCTCCTTGCGCTCGACGCCGTTCATCAGCCGTTCTCGCAGCTCTTCGTTGGACATCTCCGGGTTCTGAGCCAGCAGAAGACCGGCCGCCCCCGCCACGTGGGGGGCTGCCATCGAGGTGCCGGACTTGTACGCGTACCCGCCTCCGGGCATGGTGGAGTAGATCTGAACGCCCGGCGCGGCTAGGTCCACGCTGCCGGGCCCGTGGTTCGAAAAGCGAGCCAGGCGATCGTTGCGATCGGAGGCCGCCACCCGGATGCTATTGCCCCCCAGGTCGTAGTTATTCGGGAAGAACGGACGCTTATCGTTATCGGTGCCGTTGTTACCTGCGGCCATCACGTGAAAGCCGGAAGCCTTCTCGAAAGCCTCCCGGATCAGCGGGTTGGCGTTGGGACCGCCCCACGAGTTGTTGGTGACCTGGGCTCCGTTCTTGGTCGCGTACAGCAGCCCCCGAAGGATGGCGTCGGATGTGGTCCGACCGTTGTCGTCGAAGATCTTGATCGGCATGATCTTGGCCTTCCAAGATACGCCGGTGATGCCCTCACCGTTGTCCCCTCGGGCGGCGATGGTGCCCGCCACGTGGGTCCCGTGGGAGTGACCGTCCATGGGGTCTCCGGTATCGTCGAAAGCGTTGTAGCCGTACACGTCGTCGACGATACCGTTGCCGTCGTCGTCCTTACCGTTGAACGACTCGTTGGGGTTGCGCCAGATGTTATCCTTGAGGTCGGGATGGTTGTAGTCCACGCCGGTGTCGAGCACCGCGATCACCGTGTTCTCGGAGCCCACCGTCTTGGCCCAGGCCTCCGGGGCATCGATGTCCGCATCGGCGAGACCCCCGTCCTGCCCTTCATTGTGCAGCCCCCAAAGCTTCGGGTCCAAGTCGTTTGGGAGGCGGCTCTCGCCCCCCGGGCGCGTTAGAGTCTCGGAGGGTGCACCGGGCGCGTCCGCATCGGAGACCTCATCGAGATAGAGGATCTCGTTGGGCACTACGCTTGCCACCCGGGGGTCGTCGACCAGCGTCGCCAGGGCTTGCTCGGTGGTGGTCCCCGCGGGGAGTTTCAGTCTCAGAACTTCGCCGTCGAACGATTTAAAAAGGTCCTCGGGGAACTTGAAGCGCTCGGCTACGGTAGCTCCCAGGCTCTCCAGGAGTCCCTGCTGGTCCGACTTGAACAGCGTCGTTGCCGTCTTGATCAGGATCTCCCCCTCCACATACCGCGGACGATCGTCGGCGGCTAAGGCTTTCGGCCCCGATATTCTCTGCGCCCCGGAGGTTTCCGTCGCGCCTAACTCCACCCGGTCGGTCTCCACCTTAGCGGGAGCGACGGGGGGCAGCGACGAGGAGCCTCCCTGCACTCGTGAGGGACGAGGTGCGGAGGGTGTGGGCCCCAGATGTGAGTTCGGATTGATCATGAGTTCTCCAGTCTTCAATCTACCCCTGAAAACCTGCTGAGATGTTAAAGAATTGTAACAAACGGAGAGCTCCCCCGCCGGGATCCGAGCGAAGAGCAGTCCCGGCCCGCTCAGTCGGTCGATCAGTCGGTCGAGAAGCGCTCTAGAAGCGCGTCGAGTTCATCCTCTTGGAAGCCCGGCGCCACCCGCCGCTTGAGAAGCTGAAGAGTGGTGCCGAGCGGGCTGGTCACCAACCAGATGGAGTCCACCAGCTCCAGCAGTAAGGTGTATCCGAGGCCCAGCGACACCTGGGTAGAGAAGCCGGCGCGGAAGAGGCTCTCGGGAAGGTCCTCCGAGCGGATCCCACGTCCCCGGTCGCTGACCCGGATCATCAGGCCCTCTTCGGTGATACAGCCCTGGCAGAGCCCGTCCACCGCGTGCTTGACCGCGTTGGTGATAGCTTCCCCAGCAGCCAGCACGATGTCCTCGGATTCGCCTTCGGTGAACCCACCTCTTCTAGCCAGTTCCCGGAAGGCTTGCCTCGCCAGGCTGTAGTTCTTAGAGCCGTCCAGGCGGTACTCGAAGGCGACCTCGCCCAGCGGGGGCAGCTCCTCGAGATCGATAAGGTGTAGGCGACCGCCCGTCACGGCGCGCACGACCTGAGTGTAGAACGACTTCTTCTTCTTCTCTGCTTCCACCAAGCGGCGCGTCATGCTCTGCAGCTGCTCGTGACTCAGTTTGCGCTCGGTGATATCCCGGGAGATACCGACCAGCCCCCCGCCAGCCTCACCGTCCAGGGGCACCTTGGTCGTCGAAAACCAGCGCAAGCGTCCATCCGGAGGGGTGAAGCAGTGCAGGGCGTCGACCACCGGCTTGTGCTCGGCGATAACCCGGTCGTCCTCTTGAGTGATACGGGCGGCTTCGGTGGGAGAGAAGAAGTCCCAGTCGCCTTTCCCGATCAGAAGCGTCGGATCTTTGACACCGACCAGCTCGGCTTTAGCCTGATTCACCCGGGTGAAGCAGCGCTGGGCGTCCTTGAAGTAGATGATATCCGGGCTGTACTCCATCAGTTGGCGCAGGAGGCGCTGCTCGACTTCCAGACGGCGGACCAGATCGTAGTGGCGAGCCGCCTGGGTCAGAGTGAGCCGAAGCTCCATGGGAGCCCACGGCTTAGCGAAGTAGGCGTAGATGTGGCCCCGGTCCACAGCCCGGGACACCGAGTCTACGTTCTCGTAGCCTGTGAGCAGGACTCGGGTGGCGCTCGAAACTCGAGCTACCTCGTCGAGAAAGTCTGCAGGCCCTTCGGTGATCCGCTCATCCCCCACCAGGACCGCTATGGGTAGGGTCCGGAGCAGCTCCAGAGCCACCGGGAACTGCAGCGCGGTGTGAATCACGAAGAGGTCCTTCAGCAACTCTTTTAGGCTGTTCTGAATTCTCGGTTGCCCCTCCATCAAGAGGAGGTGGTGTCTTTTCTTGTCTCCAGGCGTACTCACTAGGGTCGATTCCTATCGTGGAGGCTTCCCCCCCGCTTTCCTTCCCCGGTTGACCTCGGGTTAGTCGTCGGCCGGCGAAATGCC
>CAZDLH010000389.1:0-3387 GCA_964505925.1 uncultured Burkholderiales bacterium | reverse complement strand
GAGACCGTCTACCGATCCGGTCGTGGAGGGGCTCAAAGAGTCCCCCACCTACTCCCTCAGCACCTTTCGCCGTTCAGGCGAAGCGGTCGAGACCCCCATCTGGGGGGTCTACCTCGAGGCGGAGGGGGCCTTCTTCGGGTTCTCCACTCGTTCGGCCGGTAAAGTGAAGCGACTGCGCAACTCCGACCGAGCCCTCTTCGGAGCTTGCGGTACCCGGGGGGAGAAGACGGGCGTCTACTTCCCAGCCCGAGCCTCCCTGGTGGAGGACCCGAAGCTGTCCGCCGAAGTCTACAGAGCCCTCCAGCGCAAGTACGGCTGGCAGATGCGACTGCTGGACTTCGGCTCGCGCCTCGCCGGCAAGATCGACAAAAGGGTGGTCCTCAAGGTCGAGGTGCTCCGCTCGGAGACCGCCCCGGTCGAAGGCTAAAAAGCGCCTCCTCGAACCTAGAAAGGGCGCGAAGCCAACGCGCCGAACCGCCCCATTCATGCCTCTCACACCGACCGAAATCAGTATCGAGGTGCCCTCTACAACCGCCAATCTAGGCCCCGGTTTCGACTGCCTCGGTCTAGCGTTGCAGCTGCGGAACCGCTGGCGGCTCCGCCTCGAAGAGGGCTCCACACCGGGGCGCTGCCGGGTGGTCCGAACCTCCGGCGAAGGCCAAGCCGGACTCCCCACCGACCAGAGGCACCTGTTCTTTTCTACCTGGCGCGAGCTCTCCCGACGGGGGTTCGGCCCGGACCTGTTCGAACTGCTCCAGCGGGAGGGCCTGGAGGCGGGTCTGGAAGCCGAAAACAGCACGCCGTTGGCCCGCGGCCTGGGCAGCTCGGCGGCCGTTCGAGTCGCCAGCTCCGAAGCGTACCGGCGGCTGACCGGCTGTACCGAAATGGAGGCTTGGCAGCTGGCGGCCTGCCTGGAAGGCCACCCGGACAACGCAGCGCCGGCCGGTCTCGGTGGCCTGGTCGCCTCCTTTCAAGATCGCGGCTCCCCCCCCAGGGCTCTACACCTGGAGCTGCACGAATGCTGGAGCGTGGTGGTAGCCATCCCTGGCTTCGGACTCCTCACCGAGGAGGCTCGAGGGGTGCTGCCCAGGCGCTACGAACGCCCCCAAGCGCTCTTCAACCTGGGGCGTATGCCGTTTTTGACCGAGGGGCTGCGCCGGGGCGACCCAGAGCTGGTCAGCCTGGGCTGCCAGGATCGACTCCACCAGGAGTATCGCGCCGGCCTGATCCCCGGTTTTGCCGAGGTGCTCGCCGCCGGGCGGCGAGCCGGAGCGGCCGCCGTCTTCCTCTCGGGGGCCGGCCCGACGGTGGCGGCCTTCGTGGATCAAAGGGTCGGAGCCGACCTGCCCGAGCGCGTGGCCCAAGCCATGAACTCCAGTTTCCAGTCGGCCGGAGTGCAGGCCGCGGTGCACCACCTGCAGGTCGACCGGGCGGGGCTCACCGTAGCTCAAGAGCTGGCCGCCACTTGAGCGACTCCCGGGCCGAGCTCCTTCAGCGCTTCACCGCCGCCTGGCGGCAGCGACCTACAAAACCCGAAGCCCGACCGCTCCTGCTCTTGTCGGGCGGGAGCGACTCGGTGGCCCTGCTCCGTCTTTTAGTGGAGACCGACCGACCCGTTCGATGCCTCCACTTCGTCCATCGCTCGGAGAGCGAGTTCAGTCAGGCCTCCGAGGCGTTCTGCCGGGAGCTGTGCGCCGAACTGGGGGTCCCCCTGCAGGTTCGCACCCTCGACATCCCGGACCAGATGGCCCAGGGAGACCTCTCCTGGCAAGCGGCCGCTCGCAGCCTGCGCTACCGGGGCTCGCTGTCTCCCTCTCGGCTGACCCTGACGGCCCACACCTTAGACGATCAGGCCGAAACCGTGCTACTGGGGCTCCTAACGGGGCGCGGCCCGAGCGGCCTTGGGGGCATCCACCCGGTGCGCGAAGACGGGCTCTTTCGCCCCTTGCTCGGTTTTCAGCGAGCGGAGCTCCAGCGCTACCTACAAGAGCTAGAGCAGCCCTGGCTTTCGGACCCCAGCAACCGCGACGGGAACCTCCGGGCCCGGGTTCGCCACCGGCTGTTGCCCTTGGTCTGCGAACTGGAGCCGATGGCGATGGAGCGCCTAGCCAGGTTCTCCGAGCTGCTGCGGGCCGACGAGGCCTACCTCCAGGCTGAAACCGTCGCCGCGCTCCAGCGCTCGCGCCAAGATAAGGACTGCTGGACGATCGCCACCCTCGCCGAACTCGACCCCCCGATCCGCTACCGGGTCTTGCGCGCTCTTTGGCGCTCGGTGGTGCCCCCTACCCGAAGACCCCTCGCGAGCCTGCTCGAGCAGACCGACCGCCTGCTCCTGGAGGGAGGGGACGATCGAGGGGTCGACTTTCCGGGCGGCGGAGGGGTACGCCGGTTGGGGAGTCGGTTGTGGCTTCGCCCGGCTGGGCTACCGGAACCGCTGGACCTTAAGCTCGACGGCCTGTTGGCCGCCCCCCTACCGCCCTATCTCGAACTCGCGTTCCGTCGGCCTGAATCCGACGGGCAGACCCTCTTGCTCGGACTCCCTCCGTCAGATCAGCGCGCCGCCTTTCGGGTGCGAACCCGACGCCCCGGAGATCGCTTCGATATCTATCGGGTGAAGAAGCTCTTGGCAGAGAGGGGCACTCCGCCTTGGGTACGGGAGCGCACCCCACTTCTGCTCCACGGAGATCGCATAGTGGCCGTGCCCGGAACCCCCTATCGATGCCCAGGGAGCGATGCGCAGCTCGCTTTGATCTTCCGACCGGACCGCCTCCGAGCCGAGGGTCCAGTGTAAGAGCGGGGTCTAGAACCTGTTCCAGACGTCCTTCGTCGAGACCCTCATGTCGCTCACCGGCGCCGCTTTCATCTCGGGGGTCACCTCGAAGAGACTGTCCGACGGAGTGCCCGCTGCAAACTCCGAGCACCGAAGGGAGTAAGCGGGTCTCTCCCTGGTTTCCCCCAGGTCCAGATTATACTGGAGCGCTCCCAGAAGGATGTCCGTCCCTTCCAGGACCCACTCCTCCATCCGCCCGCTGTACATCCCCGGCACCTTGTAGTGGATGGCCTTCTGGCCGGCCACCGTCTCCTCACTGATCTCGGCCTCCGAGCTTCGAGCGATCCCAGGATTCGAGACCCAAAACGACAGCTGTCTCACCGCCGTATCCGAGTGATATTGCGTGTAGTACTCCCGACCGCCTCTAGCGCTTCGGATATAGATGATGCCATCGATGCAGACCCCTACCGATTCGGCCCCCTTCTCCTTGCTCATCCAAGCGAAATCGTGGCCCCTCACGGCCACCGTGACCTCTTTCTTGGGCTCGCCTTTCGCCTCCAGATCGTAGGTCGCTGTGAAATCGGAGGCCGGCTTCTCCCGCTCGCCCCGCGGCCTAA
>CAZDLH010000388.1:0-3393 GCA_964505925.1 uncultured Burkholderiales bacterium | reverse complement strand
TCGCCGGCGACTCCCCGCTTCAATCGGCTCATCACGCTAGCCAGAAAGCCGAGCTAAAGCGCCCTCACAGTCTGCGACTCTCAGAAAGGGCTCAGGCCGGCGTGAGCAGCAGTTCGGCTTCTTGCTGAGCCAACGCTGAGCGCAGTTCGATCCGCTTCTGCTCTAACTCCGAAGCGCTCAGACCTGGAACGCCTACACCCTCGCGCAAGAGACCGGTGCGGTAGTCCACCAGGTTGGTGAACTCGTTCGGATCGCTCGCTAAGTGATACAGTTCCCACTCGTCGGCTTCCTCGCCTCGGGGATCCCAGAACCGGTTCAGTTTCCAGACACCATCGGTGAAGGAGCGGACCGAGTTCGGTTGGCAGATGGGCCCTGAAACGACCGGGGAACCGCCGACTCGGAGCACTTCCACGTCTTGAAGAAAGCGCTGGTAGGAATCGGTCGCTTCCGGATCGGCCACCCCGTCGGGCAGTTCGGTGATCCGATCGTCGGTGGTGAAGAGGACGCCGGGGCGCTCCAGGGAGGGGTTGCCCTGGACGACCTTGGTCAGATTCCGGCCCACGAGGTCTCGCACCTGAGTGTGGCCCGACTGGGCCAAGGCGAGTTTGGTGGCCTCGATCTCCTCGGGGGTGATGCCCGCCATCCCAAGCAAGGTGGGAACGATATCGATATGGTTGGTCGGAGTTTCGACCACCCGCACCGTCTCTTCGGACCGGTTCACTAACGGAGAGGAGACTACGAACGGAACGTGGGTGATCTCCTCGTAGGCCGTGTGCCACTTCTGGATCATCGTGCCGTGGGCTGCGCAGTACTCGCCGTGGTCGGAGGTGAACACGACGATGGTGTTGTCGGTGAGTCCCTTCCGGTCCAGAGTGTCGAGAATCCGGCGGATCTCCAGATCCACGAGGTACTGAAGATAGACGTAGAACTGGCCGTAGTTGCGGATCCACTCCTCTTTATCGTCCTGGTTCTGGAAGGGGTAAGGCAGCGCGAGTCCGGCGGGTCGTGGGAACTGTGACTTCAAAGCCATCTGGACTTTGTAGGCCGCATCCTGTTGACACCGGGGCTTGCTGCTCAGGTCCTCCTCGTAACCCGGAGGAAGCTCGAAGGTCTCCTGGGGGAACCCTTGGGGATTCAGAGCCACTTCGTACCCTTCGTCGTTCGGGTTGCTGTAGGTGCCCTGACCGGGGATCGGTTGGGGATCGGTCAGCGGTGGCTGTCCGGTGGTGACGGTAAAGCTGTTCCCTTCGGGACCGTAAAACGGGATCGGGTAGGCTGCGATGTCGTGGGGGTTCACCAGCGAGGCTACCGCAAACCACGGCTTCTCGGCTCCCGGGTCCTGTTCGTCGAGAAATTCACTGATGATGTCACCGAAGCCAGGGTCGCGATGGACACCTAGATTCAGAGGGTTCGAGCCGTGGGGTTCCGGACCCGACGTCTCGTAGCCTTGAAAACCGAAAGGTGTGAGGTCGAAGGGCGGCTCGCTGGTGTTGGAGACGTGCCACTTCCCGAAGTAGTATGAGTCGTACCCGTTGGCGGAAAACCAGTCGCCTACGGTGGGGACTCCGTTCGGGTCGAGCCACGCGATCTCGTCGGCTCCCTTAAAGAGCCCGTCGACCTGAGTCACACCGTGGAGGGTGGGGTACTGGCCGGTCATCATAGTCGTTCGGCTGGGTGCGCAGGCAGCCGCAGCAAGATAGTGCTTGCGAAATACGACGGCATTCTTCCGCATTCGGGTAAATCCACGAAAGTAGGGGGTGAAAGGGTTGTCGGAACTCAGCTGGGGCGTGAAACCCAAGATCTCCCGAATTCCGGGGTGCTCTCCTTCGTTGGGTGCGTACCCTTCCGGAGGGAGCCGCCACTGATCGAGCAGCATGAAAAGGATGTTCGGGCGTCGTCGCTTTCCAGGGTCGCCACCGGGTCTGTCCGGATCCCAGGGGAAGTCTTCAGCGTCGAAGCTGGACCCGCAGCCGACGACTAGAGGGCCTAAGACAGCACTGGAGAGTAAACTTTTCAGAAGAGAACGGCGGCTTATCATAGGGGGAGATACTCTTTACCGGTCCGATCTCCTTCCAAAAGTAGAGGCTTTTCGACTATGTTTTGTAGTGAAAGGTATCGCAACCCTCCCGCCTAGCGGTACCTTCTTAGAGGTCGTGGATGGCGAGGGGGACCGGCTCGCCGATGGTGTGGTCTGGGGGACCCGAAAGGAGGATCTCCAACTATCTCCAAAAGGGTGTCGACCCCGATTATGATCTTTCACCCGAAGGGTGTGATCGGTACTAAAGTTAGGAGCGTTGAGCAGACTATGACCCTACCTCGCTGGATAAGAAGAACCACCGCGGGCCTGATGATGATGACGATGATGGCCCTTCCTGGTCCGGTGCTCGCCGAGCAGGAGAACCCCCTACTAAAACCGTGGCAAGGACCCAACGGTGGGCTCCCCCCTTTCGACCAGATTCGAGCCGAACAGTTCGGGCCCGCCCTGACTCAGGCCATAGAGACGCTGCGGCACGAGATCGCCGCCATCGCCGACTCTTCGGCGGCTCCCACCTTCGCCAACACCATCGAGGCGTACGAGGATACCGGCCGCGATTACGCTAGGGTGATGGCTATGTTCAGGACCTACACCGCAACTATGAACGATCAGAGCATGCAGGCCTTAGAGCGGGAGTGGTCGCCCAGATTCGCGGTTTTGAACGACGAGATCATTCAGAACCGGAAGCTCTTCGATCGCATCGCAGCCGTCTACAACTCTCCCGAGTATAAAGAGCTGAACCCGGAGCAGCAGCGCCTGACCTGGGTGCACTACAATCGATTCGTGAAAAGGGGAGCTCAGCTCGATACCGAGCAGAAGGCCCGCATGAGCGAGATCAACGAGCGTCTGGCCACCCTCTACACCCAGTTCGGCCAGAACATGCAGACCGATGAGGAGACCGACTGGATCGTCTTAGACAGCCGCGAGGATCTCGAAGGCCTGTCCCAGGCCACCATCGACGGGGCCGCCGCCGACGCGGTGTCGCTCGGACTCGAAGGGAAGTGGGTAATCCGCAACACCCGCTCTTCGGCTGAGCCGTTCTTGACCGAGTCGGCGCGCCGGGATCTGAGAGAGAAGATCTTCGGCATGTGGGTTTCCCGGGGCGACAAAGGGGGCGAGACCGACAACAACGGGATCGCCTCGGAGATCCTCGCCCTGCGCGCCGAGCGAGCAAAGCTGCTGGGCTACGACACCCACGCCCACTGGCAGCTGGCCGACTCCATGGCAAAAGATCCCGATGCCGCTATGAAGCTGATGCTGGCCGTCTGGAAGCCCGCCGTCGAGCGGGTCAAAGAAGAGGTCGCAGACATGGAAGAGGTGGCCCGCGAGATGGGTCACCAGATCACCATCGAACCCTG
>CAZDLH010000387.1:0-3398 GCA_964505925.1 uncultured Burkholderiales bacterium | reverse complement strand
CTCGCGACTGCACCTCGGACTGTCCTACAGCGAGGGCCGATTTTCGATCCAGCACCGGTCCGAGACCAACCCGACCTTCCTCAACGGTCTCTCGCTCTTACCGGGTACCGTGCGGACACTCAAAGTCGGAGACCGAGTGCGCCTATCGTCTTTAACCCTGCTGCGCTTCGTCGACCGAAGAGAGCCGGTCCGCTAACCCCACGGCGACACCCCGACGAAGTCTCGCAACAGCGCTGGGGCCGGGCTCCGGCTCCACTCGGGGCCCCGGCGACAGATGATTTCGGCCCCGTACGGGGCCGAAATCATCAAAAGCTGTCGGAGCGAGAGGTCGAGACCGGACCCGGTCTTTAACGCATTCCCAAGGCGGACATATAGGTCTGAAGAGTCGATTCTTGCTCTTCAAACTCGCCTCGCCCGATCTTGCGTAGAGAGATGATTCTCCGGATCGCCTTCACGTCGAGGCCTTCGCGTTTGGCTTCATCGAGGGTCTCTTTGATAGCCCCGGCGATCTCTTTCTTCTCTTGCTCGAGCTGTTCGACGGCACGAATCGCGTGCTTGAGTTTCTGACTCAGGCGATTCTCTAGAGTTAAGGACATGGATGAGCTCCCATTCTCTGGCCCTTCAGGCCCGATACTTCGGCCTCGTCGGATGGCTTCTCCTCGGAGGTCCGTGTGCCTGACATGTTACCTTGCAACCACCTCCTTCCTCCGCCGAAAGAGCAGGCTCTCCGAGGCCCGCAGGGCTGGGGAAGAGCCGTCCTTCGCCGAGGCCTAGACATCCGAGCCCGGGCTTGGACGGCTAAGGAGGTCCCCCGAAAAAGAGCGTCGCATGGTCCGGTATGGCGATCACCGACTTCTGGTCAGAAATGACGCTGGCGGGCTGGCTCACACTGCTGACCCTAGCCGCCCTGTCGATCACGATGGTGGGGGTATCCCTCGATCTGAGAACCCGCCTGCGAAAGCGGCGCTTACGGGGGGACTGGCTGCTCAAGCAGCTCTGGGTCCTGACCGAACACCGGGAGAAGGGTACCGACCTCCGACTCCGAGACTACCTAGTTCAGCTCGAACGGCCTCTCCCCCACCTCCTAGGCACTCTCGAGTCCACCCCGCCTACGGACTTGGACACCGGCGACTATCTGATCGAAACCTATCTCGCGCGGCAGCGAAACGAACTCGAGCAGGGCCTGAGCTGGCTCGGTACGGTCGCCGTGATATCCCCTTTCGTAGGGCTTTTCGGCACGGTGGTGGGCATCACCAAGACCTTCGCCGACATCGCCGCGTCGGGCGAAGCCGGGTTAGCCGTGGTGGCAGCGGGGGTCTCCGAAGCGCTCGTGGCGACCGCTCTAGGTCTGATGATCGCCATCGTCTCGGTGGTTCTCAACAACCAGTTCCGCAGCGCCGTCGACCGGGAGCTGAGCCAGTGGCAAACCGCTGCCCAACAGTTCCTGTGCTGGAAGCTCCAGGCGCTGGACTCGCTCGCCCCCGAGGGGTGGGATAGCGCTTGGGAGCAGCACAGCACCGAGAGCGCTGAGACCTTTCTGGCGTTAGAGCGAGGGGCTGCCTCACCCGGCGAGCCCTAGCCGCCGGAGATCACCGCCGCTAGCCCTTCGACGCTCTCGGTATGAGGGTGTTGCGCGCCCAAAAAGGAGTTTCGCAGCGCAAAGGCGTCGTCGAGAAGCCGCTGCGCCTCCTCGAGCCGGTGCTCGGCTGCTGCGATTCGAGCGGCCCGCACGAGATAGCGCGAACGGTCCACCGGGCCGGTCGACTCTTCCTCGAAGAGCGCAAGCGCGCGCCGGGAGGCCTGAGCCGCCTCTTTCGGACGCCCTGCCCTCAGGAGGAGCTCGGCCTCCAGCTCAAAGAAAGCGCTGCGCCATAGACTGGGAGAGCGGAAGCGACCCAAGACCGCACGACCTAGTTTCAGGTACGCTTCGGAGCGCTCGGTTCGTCCGGTCAAACACGACGCGAACCCGGCCCGCAATAGAAGCTCGGCCTCTCCAAGCCCATCATCGAGAAAGCCGGAGTCGTACAGCAAAGTCACCGCCTCGTCGAGCCGTCCGATCAAGCAGTACAGGTCCGAGAGATTCGAAAGCGCCAGTCGTCGCCCTTCCTTGCGCTTATTGCTCCAGTTGGCAGCCCCACTCCAAGCCCCCTCGGCCAAGGCCAGCGCCCGATCGTACTTCCCTAGGCTAGCGAAAGCGCGGGACAAGAGGGTCCGGCAGAGCACTCGATAGGTGCCGTTCGTTCTGCTCCCCAACCGCTTCTCGGTCTCCTCGCACAGCGCCTGACTGGCTTGGGGGTCTCCCACCAGCAGATGGATCTGGGCCATCTTGGCCTGCACCGTGAGCGCTTGCAGTTTCGGGGCGTTTCCTGCGAGGTAGTCGAAGACGTCTTCGAAACTGAGCAGAGCGTCCTCCGGACGCCCCAGAGCGACCTCGCATTCGGCCAAGTCCACTTTCAACACGGCCCACTCCGCATGCTCTGAACCCGGCAGAGCGCGCTCGAAATATTCCGTGGCTCGGGTGAGTTCCCCGCGCCGACCGGCTACCCGACCCGCTAGATGGGCGGCCGCCCCGAAGAGGTTCGGCGAAACCAACAGCTCGGTCGCCGTGGATAAGCACAGGTCCGCGAGGTCTAGAACCGCCAACCGCTCCAACTGCATGCCGATCAGAAAGAGTATGTACCCCCCCGACGGGCACGGGTCGGTGCGCACCTGGCCGACGGACTCCATGACTGTTTCCCGCCAGTCCTCGCCCTCTCGGATCTGATTTTGGAACTTCTGATAGACGGGCTCATACTCTTTGGGAAGCGCCGGTTCGGTAGCCTCCTTCCAGGGAAACGGAAGAAAGAACAGAGGGGCCAGCGGTAGCAGGAAACTCTCTGGGTCGTACAGATTCAGGACCGCTTCTCGCTCCGGTAGAGCCACCGCCATCGATCCGGTCTCGAGCCGTTCGACCGGTTCGACAGGTTCGACAGGTTCGACCGTCTCGGGCTCCCCCTCGGCGAGCGCTCGCCTCTCCCGTTGGACGAGATCTTGAAGCGAAGGCTCCCACAGCGGTGCTGTCGGGAAGTCGCCCCTCGTGCGAGAGGGGTCCGACGTGGGCTCCGGCGGTGAGAGCTTGGCCCCTCGTCGCGCCGGCTTCTGTCCTGGGGAATGGGCCTGTGAGGCGGCTTCGGCCTCCGCCTCCTCGGCCACTTCCTCGGCCACTTCCTCGGCCGCCTCCTGGGCTGCTTCTTGGGCCTGGCGCTCCTCTTCTTCTCGAGCAGCCTCCTCGGCCGCTTCCTGGGCCGCTTCTTGGGCCTGGCGCTCCTCTTCTTCTCGAGCCGCCTCCTGGGCCGCTTCGTGGGCCTGGCGCTCCTCTTCTTCTCGAGCCGCTCGAGCAGCCTCCTCGGCCGCGTCCG
>CAZDLH010000386.1:0-3400 GCA_964505925.1 uncultured Burkholderiales bacterium | reverse complement strand
CCCTTGAGAACTCATCTAGAAGGTCTTCGAATTCGAAGGACGGCAGGTGAGAGTCGAAGTGAAACTGTCGTTGAAAAAGACGAAGCAAGGAGTCGGCCGACTCCCTCAGAGCGACTAATTCTCGGCGTGCCTGGTCGTCCAATTGCTAGATATCTTCTCTACAGGTCGTCGAGCATCTGCGGGGTTCCGAGAGCCGCAGCCAAGGCTGCCGCCTGGGCATCCTCGTGGGACACTCGAGACACGGGATCCGCTTCGGTATCCCGGATACGCACCTTGTTCTGATAGATCTCGTGTAAGGCGATCGTCACAGGCTTCTTGGAGTCGATGTCCACCAAGGGGGGACTCCCGTCATTGAGCTGACGGGCTCGCTTGAGGGCCAGAGTCACGAGGACAAACTTATTCTTAATGCCTTTTGTCTTGTCGTGAAGCATTACGTCGAGATTCGGTTCGATTAACATAGATTCTCCACTGAGCGGTCGTGTTCTAGAGCGGTTGAACGCAAACGCTCTCCATCGATAGCTGCACAGGCAGCGCTGAAGCGCCTATATTACCCACCAAACCCATTCTACCTCCATGGTGGGCCCTCAGAAAGCCGAACTTGCCATACCCCCACGCTCTAAGCATCCAAAGGGCACGGCCAAGGAAAGACAGGGGGGTGCAAGAATTTCAAGGCCATGTCGGAGACTTCCCAAGATAGCTGCTCTCAAACCGAGCCCAAAACCGTCCCTTTACGAAGGGGAAGAATAGGACGAAACCGTCTCGCCGCTCTCCCCGTCTCCCGGGGGGAATCGAGCGTTCGCAGCGGCCGGGCCCTACTGTGCGAGGCCTGGTCCCTATCCACCAAGCAGCGTCTACTGGTGGGGTTCCTCGGTTTTGCTTTTCTACTCCCTTATCTCGTCTTGTGTCTCACCCACCCCGACTGGAGTGGACACGTAGGGCGAAGGTTGAGCTCGGGGCTATTCAGCCTGCTCGGCCAGGGGGCCCTCGGACTCCCTGTGCTCGTCGCCTACGCCGTTCTTTCGTTAGCCGGTCTGCGCCTACTCAGACACACCCGCTACGCTTTCTCCCTCCCTCTTTTTCTTGTCTGTCTACAGCTCATCGAACGCAGTAGCTCGCAAGGGGGCTGGCTAGGAGGCGTCTTCGACGGCCTACTTTTACTCGCCTTCGGTCCCGGCGGAGCCTGGCTCTTGACGGTAACCTTCATGATCCTAGGCGTGGTCGCTTTCGTGCCCCGCATACAGACCGAGGCTTCCTCGAGTCTTCTTCTCGTTGTCGAGCGCCTCCGCGACTGGCGACTCAGGCTCGCCACCGCCTCTCGCGCTAAGCGCGGAAAGGCGCCGATGACCGAAGATCCCGCACCGGAACACTCCGAAGAGTCCGCCCGTGTCGTCCCGTTAGAAAGTCCGTCTACCGCTAGACTCCCTGGGGCCCTTCTCGTCACAACCGAAACCCCGCCAGTTCTCGTTCCAGCCGCGGTAGAGGCCTCGAGCGAAGAGCCCGTAGATCGTTCGGTAGCAGGTGGGTATGAAGGTCCGGTCCTCGAGCATCCGGCCTCTCCCGTCGATTCTTCAGAACCCGTCGCTCCGGCCACCGTCGAGCGAACCTCCCCCTGCGATCTCGATGGGTACCGTCCCGATGAGACTGAAATGCGCCCTACTCTACCTCCGGTCGCCGCCCACGAGGACGCCCTAGTTCTAGAGCCCGGCCTACACGAAAATGTTCGTAGAGATCTCGAAAAGCAGTCGGCCATCCCAACCGCCAGAGAGTTCGAACTGCCCCCCTTGGCGCTGCTCGACGATGTGCCAGCCAACGCGCGGAGCAAGCCGATCGAAGACAAATCGAAGGCGCTACTGGATGCCCTCGACGCCTTCGGAGTGAAGGCGACCCTCCTCGACATCGTTCGAGGCCCTACGGTGACCCGATACGAACTGCAGCCGGCCCGGGGAGTAAAGGTCAGTAAGTTCACCTCATTGACCAACGACATAGCGCTCGCTTTAGCCTCGACCGCTATCAGGATCGAAGCTCCCATCCCCGGCAAGAGTGCTATCGGCATCGAGATTCCGAACGAGCATACCGATCTCGTGGTGCTCAAGGATATTCTTCGGGCCCCTGCCTTCACGCGTTCCAAGGGCCTGACGGTCGCCCTCGGGCTCGACCTTAGCGGGCGCCCTGTGGTGACCGATCTACAGAAGATGCCCCACCTACTAGTAGCTGGCACCACCGGCTCCGGCAAATCGGTGTGCGTGAACGGCTTGATCATCTCGCTACTGTATCGTTTTACTCCAGATCAGCTGCAGTTGATGATGGTCGACCCTAAACAGGTAGAGCTCTCCATCTACGAAGATATCCCTCACCTCGTCGGGTTCAACGACTCGGAGGGTGGGGAGATCATCGTCGACCCTAAAAAAGCAGCCCAAGCTCTGCATCAGGTCGTCGATATGATGGAGAGCCGCTACACCCTCTTTGCCGAGGCGCGGGCTCGTAACCTTGCAGAGTACAATGCGAAAGTAGAGCAGCCTCTACCCTGGTTCGTGGTCATCATCGACGAGCTCGCCGACCTGATGATGGTAGCATCCAAATCCGTCGAGACCTCCATCTGCCGAATTGCGCAGAAAGCCCGAGCCGCAGGGATCCATCTCGTACTAGCGACTCAGAGGCCCTCCGCCGACGTCATCACCGGACTGATCAAGGTGAACATTCCCTCACGGGCAGCGTTCGCCGTCTCGAGTCAAGTCGACTCCCGAGTGATCCTCGATTCCGGTGGAGCCGAGCATCTTCTCGGTAAGGGCGATATGCTGTTCCTACCGGTCGACGCCTCGGACCCCAAGAGGATCCAAGGTAGCTATGTCGGCAACGAGGAGATCTCGCGCGTCGTCGAGTTCTGGAAGGGCCAAGGTCTCCCGGATAACCGTATCGAGTTTGAACTCAAAGAGGATCCTCTCGCACTCGATGACGAGAACGAAGACGACTCCTCAGGGGACGATGCCCTGCTAGAAGAAGGCCTGCGGGTCATCCTCCGCCGTGACCAAGCCTCCGCGTCCATGCTGCAAACGGAGCTCAAAGTTGGCTACGCGCGAGCGCGACGACTCCTCATAGCGATGGAAAAGCGCGGCTGGATCGGACCCCAAGAGGGGAGTAAGCCTCGAAAGATCGTCTACTCGGGCCCTCCGCCGGATGAGGCCTCCCCCTCAGAGTAGGCTCGGGAACGGATCCGAGCGCCACCAGCGCCTTTCCTGGAGATGAAAAGGCGCACAACGCACCTCCCTAACTACGAGTAGAGGAGCCAAAGAGTCAGCCATAGGCAAAGGAAAGTCATCCAGACAGCGAGCAGTTCAAAACCCATTCTCCCGGCGGAGCGCCACTCTCGTTCGCTCACCACTTGGGGCAATACCAGTTCACC
>CAZDLH010000385.1:0-3404 GCA_964505925.1 uncultured Burkholderiales bacterium | reverse complement strand
GCGCTCTCGGTCCCCACGCCGGCGCTCTACCTGAGAAGCGACCAGATCGGAGCGATCCTGGCTCAGGTGACCTCCGCGCCGAACCCGAAGTTCTTCCCTTTTGAGCCTCTACCCAAGATCGATGCGCAGGCGATGGCGGAAAAGGCCGCGGCCCTCGAGGCGAAACGGGAGGTCGAGAGAGCCAAGGAGCGAACCGCCGTCGAGTCGGCCTTCGGGAATCAAGCTCGCCCGAGCTTCACCGCTGGTAGCGGATTTGTCGATCAGGCCCAGCGGTCGGGTCGCGGCGGTCGCCGCGGTAAGGAAGAGGAGGCAGCAGAAGACGGTGGCGATGCCAGCGGTCGACGCAGGGGGCGTCGAGGGGGCAACCAGAGTCTCGCCGACCGGATCGCCCGCAAGATTCAGGGCGGTTAGCGGTGAGGGAAGGCCCCTACTTCCCTCTACTACTGGACCTGCCCGCCGACCATCCGGATCAGTGCGGGGCGGCCCCGAACGCGGAACCCTTCCACGGGGGCGTAGTTCGGGCGAACCAAGATCACTTGATCTTGGTCGACGGGGCCGTGCACTTCGAAATGGAAGGGAGTGTCCGGTTCGATCACTCCCCACTGTAGACTGTACCAGCGCAGATCGTCTCCGAGGAGGCGACGTTCACGACTCCAAGTCTGTACCCAGTTCCCCATGCCTTTGAGTTGGAGCTTCGGCAGTACACCTGGGGCTTCCACCGGCTCGAACAGCATGATCTGTAGGCACGGGTTCGGACCGGAGAGCAGACCGAGCGGGTAGCCTGGAAGAGGGAGGCCGATGCTGGCTTCCTCCGGGCTATAGTTGTAGACGACGAAGCTCGGTCCGTTCTCGGAGAGCTGGACCGGGGGGCGGACGAACTGCCGGTTTCGGGCGTGCTCGGTGGCCCAGTTGGCGTGCTCGAGCCGGGTCATCACGAATTCGTCATCGAGATCGCCATCTCCGTTGAGGTCGATCTCAAAGCCGCTTTCAAAGAGATCGTCTTCGTCGAGGTGATGGGCGTGGGGTCCACTCACCACCACTCCCTCGATAGGGATCGGGCAGAAATCGGGTGAGTAGTTCGGGAGCTCTTCCCACGTAACCTCGAACCGTCTCACTCCCTGTTCAGGATCGGTCTCCAAGATTTCGAGGTGCCCCGGGTGGCTCTCTTCAGCTGCCGGAGGTGGGGTGGCGGAGGGTTGGGCCTCCACCCGGTCGAGTTGGGGAGCGATGCAAAGCGACAGGGCGAAGGCTGCCACAACAGCCTGTTTTAGCGTTCTTTTTCGGCTCATGCTGGGCACATCTCCGAACTGTGTTCTCGTTGCTCAAAGTACTGCTCTGCGGCGGCGCGGTGGGGCTCGACGGCTTGCTCGTAGGCCAGCAGAGCGCGGATCGCCGCCTCCAAGGGCTCCATGGCTAGTGCTTGTCGGGCGTCGCAGAGCTGAAACTTCCGGAAGGCCTCTTCGTGGATGGTCTCCATGAGGAGTGCCGCCGGTCCGTAGGCTAAAGAGGCGAGCATGTTGGGAACGACCAGGCGGTCGTCGCCAGCGGCGTGACTCGGGTCGAAGAGAACGGGGAGTACGGTCTGCCTCTTGGCGTAGGTTATGATGTTGAAGTCCGGTGTGAAGCGGTTGTAACCGCGATTTGCGAACATCGTCTTGACCCCGCGCTCGCACAGCATGATGTCGAGGTTCCCGCGGTTGGCGATGTACTCTGCGGCGCTGAACCACTCCGCAGCGTCGTTTCCGAAACCTCGTTTGAGGATAACCGGTTTTCGACTATCGCCGACCGCTTCTAAGAGCTTAAAGTCCTGGGCGTTCCGGGTGCCGATCTGAAACATGTCGAGGCGCTCGGACAGCTCCTCGACCAAAGTGTGGTCCATCACCTCCGAAACGAAGGGTAGGCCGGTCTCTTCCCGTACTTGCTCGAGAAGCCGGATCCCCTCCATTCCCAGTCCGCGAAAGTCGGTGGGTCGGGTTCTCGGCTTGAAGGCTCCGGCTCGCAAGATCACTCGGTCTCGGATCTCGAGACGGTCTGCTAGGTCGGCCACAGCGCGGGCGGCCGCCACGATCTGCTCTTCGGTCTGTACCGAGTCGGGACCGATGATCAGCGCGCAGCGCGGTCCACCTATCTGCCGGACCGCACCGTCAGGGCCCTGTACTTTCACGGTTCTGGAGGGCCGAACGACGAGGGAGCCGTCCTCGGAGGCGACCTTTCTGGCGATATTCTTGAAGGCCGAGGAGATCCGCCAGATGCGGCCCACGCCGGGCAAGCTCTTTAGGTACTCTAGATGCTGGGCTAGCTCCCGGGCGTCACCGATGATGTGAAGGGTATCGACGAGGCCGCCGCCTCGGATAGTCTCTAGACGGTTGCCGTACCGTTGGGCGATCTCGTCGATCTGAGCGTAGCTCGCGGGCCGCTCTTTTTCTAGTTCAATGATCACTGTTCGGACTTGTCCTTACTGGAATGGAGGGTCAAAAGCTGGCTTAAGGTTCGCTCCGCCTCTTCTCTACGCTTGCCGACGTGTTGGCGAAGCCGAAAGAAGTGCTCACCGAGGTCTTCGAAGAGCGGCTGCTGCTCCACCAAAGAGATAGCCAGCGGCTGGACCCCTATCCCTTCGAGGAGTTGATCCTCGGTCAGTACCAGGGCGAAGCTGAGCTGCTCTAGGAGGATCTCTGCACTAGAACGGTTGGGATCGGTGTTCGAGGCCGCCAGCTCCCCGCTCCGCTGGACCGCCTCCTCGACCTTTTCCGTAGGGAGCTTTCGCATGTGGGCCAGGAGCCTCAGCTGCACCGAGAGCTGGCGTAGAAATAGGGGCTTGGGCTCCGGTTTGCTCGGGGAGCTACCGATTAGGCCGGGATCTCCGGCGCGATCCCATAGCTCCAAGGAGGCGTCGACCACCAGGCAGAGTCGCTTCAACTCCGTGAAGAAGAGAAGCTGGTCCGCTCCGCTGTTTTGGCGTAGGGCGGACTCTAGCTTGTTCCAAGTGGTGAGGGCTTTGATCTGATCTTTGTCTATGCCGACTCCCGTCGGCTGAAGGGGGTTGTGGAAGAACTGCACGCCCTTACCTTCTGCCCTTTCAGACGAGGTCCTGTTCTTGGAGGTTCTCGCGCCCCCTCACGCCCCCTCACGCCAACTGAGGAGACGGGGAGGGTGCTTACGGGCTCGCGGTAGACCGGACGCCTCCAAGGTGCCCGGTCTACCGACGGAGTTAGGGTCGGGCGGTCACGGCCTCTCGGGAGGCTTGCACCGCCTTGGCGCCGGAATCGATCCGCCGAACCCCTTCCAGGAGGTTCTCGTCGTCTTGAAGCTCCTCGTAGCTCCGGAGCAGCTCTAGGCCCGCCAGCATCTCTTCGAAGCCCGCTTCGACCTGATCCGCCGCACGTACGAAGCGGACTACCACGCGG
>CAZDLH010000384.1:0-3420 GCA_964505925.1 uncultured Burkholderiales bacterium | reverse complement strand
GACGACGCTGCTCCCCATCTTCACGCGCCAGTAGAACTCTCCGCCGAGCCCACGGACGGTCGCTCGAGCCGTCTGAAAGTGTCGATAGGTCCGACCTTCGAAGGTGACGGCTCGGGTATCGGGCCACTCCACTGGGAACCGACCCTGGACAGGTAGCCTATCTAGATTGTGCATCAGGGTGTAGTGACCATCGCTACACTCTAACCAGCGGTAGCCTCGTTCGGGGTTGTAGAGCAGATACTCGACCCAAGGGTAGTCGACGCCCTCGTAGGTGACCGACTTCTTGAGATACCCTAAAAGAATATACTTGGCCCCATCTATCTCGGCTTCGCTACCGATCTCGAGTTCGACGCCGCGCCGCAGCTTCTCCCTGGTGGTGTACTCCTGATAGAGGACCAAGTAGCGGGTGTCTGTGAGGTCTATGTGGGAGCCGCAGAACTCGCATCCTAACACCTTAGAGCGGACCCCTCCGGCGACCGAGTGAGGCGCTCCGCAGGTGGGACAGTTGAGCTTTTCCACCCCCGAGGCCCGGGCCCCACCGCCGGCTTCGGCCTCCGCATCCGAGCCCGTCCTCAGCCCGGTGAGTTGGAGCTCATCGAAGCTGCAGTAGCGACCCAGAAAGAGAAGGGGAGGCGATTCAGAGTAGTCTACGGTGGCCGCCTGAGCGGTCTGAGTGCGGAGGTCTACGGTGAAGAACGGCTCCTTCCCCTTGACTAAGAACGGTAACTCACCCTCTACCGAGGAGAGCCGGGACTCCGTCCGCGTCGTCGCGACGTACCTCTCCCTGTCTAGGTTAAGGGCGGACCCCACCTTCAGCTTATCTAAGTCGGGAAGCCTCCGTTGGGGACCGTGGGACTTAGAGACAAAGAACTCCCCCATCGCCTCCCCCAACCAGCCGTCGGAGCCGTCGCTGTAGTAGAGGTACCACTCGTTCCAGAAACCGTCCTCGTAAGCCAACTGAATTCGTCCGATGATCTCGAAGGCTTTCCGGCCGTCGACCCCCTGGGCTCCGAGCTGCAGGAGCGAGCCGTCGGGCTGAATCTCGGTCATCTTACCGAGAAGCCCCACTTGAGCGCCCTCGCGCACCAAGAGCGAATCGCAGCTTTCACAGACAGAGTAGCTCGAGAACTCGGAGCGGAATACCACCCCCCGACCACAGGTTGGACAGTTTACCGATATCACACGAGAGGCCTTAGTCGTTACCATATAATCCCCTTTCAAGGGGAAGGCTGCAAACGACATTTTGTGCTCGACGGCACTCCACCCCAAGACTCACAAACATCGGTATAGAATCTTTCGACGGCATTGACCTACTGTTAGCAAATATGTAACATTGGGCAACAGTTCCACGGCCGATTCGTGCTAAGGTAGTGGAGCGGAGGTAGCGATGCAAACGGGTCAGACGGTATATCGGATAAACGGGGTCCCTTTGAACCCGAAACGGGTCGACGGGGATTTCCTGAAATCCATGAAAAAGGCCGCCGCCGGCACCGAGGTAGAAGGCAGCAAGAGCGCCGCTAAAACCTTGGAGACCTTCGCGAAAAAGGGGGAACTCGAAGGGGAGGCCCTCGACGAACTCGACACCTTTACCCGCTCGGCCAACGACCAGTTCAAGACCGACAAAGATCGCTTCTGGCAGCACTGGCGCTCCAACGGACGTAACTTTCGAGACCCTGAGCTCAAAGCCATCGAGAAAGAGATGGGGGTCAGCGGCCAGTATCTGAGCCACGAGAAGAAGCTGACCACCGAGCTGCGGGAAGCCACCGCTCGAGTGGCGGTCGAAGCGCTCGCCGGAGGGAGCTTCGGACCCACCGGAGTGGTCTCCGGCTACGCCGCCTACGCCAACGGAACAAAGTGGTCCGGCGCCGCCGAGCGGCGCACCGGAGAGCTCATCGAGCAGATGAAGGATCTCCGCACCGGAGAGTCCTCGATGACCACCACGGGCAACCGGGTTCAGCAGGTTCACCGCGCCGAGCTTTGGAAGTCGATGAACGGGCTGATGGAGCACGCGGTCGAAAAAGGGAAAGCTGGCGAGCCGGTAGACCTGACCTTGCAGTACTACGAGCTCACCTCATCGGACATGATCGGACGCATGGCCGAAGCGGCCAAGTCCGGCAGCAAACTTCGTTTGAATATGGACGCCGGACGCCTCTCCTTCCCGGCCAAGGACTCCAAGACCCAGAAAAACTACTTCGAGGTCGACGACATCCCGCACAAGATGCGAACCGCTCTGCAGTTTCTGAGCTTAGAGGATGCCGATGTGGGGGTCTCGATCTACCCGGTGAGAGCCGAGCTGAAGAGTCCGACCGACCTGATGCACCGTAAGATCATGCGGGTCGGTGACACGGTCCTTGCCAGCGGTATGAACGCCAACATGGGATCCGGCGGAAACATCGACGCTGGCTACCTTCTCGAAGGTCCCGCCGCTCGCGATCTCACCGCGAACGTAGCTCGAGATCTTTCCGTTTCGGCCGGCGCCACCACCGAGGACATCTGGGGCGAGAACCACTTGAAGAAGTTCAAAGAAGAGGACCTCCGAGTCGGAACTCGTGGATTGGGTGCGCTCCTCGATGGGATCACAGGTCCAACTCCGGCCGGCACGGCCCTACCGACCTTCGAAAATCGCACCGAGCTCGAGAAGCTGGCTAAGAAAGCCGGATTTGAGCTCCAGAGCTTGGTGGACGTCCCCGCCGGCGAGTACGAGCAGGCGATGGACAAGGTGATCTCCTCCGGCGCTCGGGTCAGCCTGAGCGACAAAGGCAAGGAGGCTCTCTTAGGTCTGATCGACCGCACCGTCAAAGAGACTCAAAGCGACAAGAACGTCGCAGCGCTCAAAGATGTCTCGCTCCCCAACGGTGAGGCTATCGGAGAGACCAGAGTGGATATCGCAGACCAGCCGGTCGAGCGCGAAGCCCTGATCCTCAACGCAGTTTCGGAAGCCGACGAGTTCCTCTACCTTCCGGGTTTCGTCGTCACTCGCGCAGTGGCCGCGGCCATCGTAGCCAAAAGAGACGATGCGAAGGCCAACGGCCAGGACATCGACATCCGAGTGGTCGCCGACAGCGGCATCTATCCTCACGGCGGCACCCCGAATACCTGGGGCGTCGACTTTCTCGAGGATAACGATATCCCCGTGCGCTGGACGAAGCTCACCCGGACCGGCTCCCACGACCGAAAGGTGCACGCCAAGCAGCTGATCACCGATAAGGGCGAAGTGACCGGGTCCACCAACTTCAGTAACAAGGGCCTCAAGGAGAACTGGGAGACCTCGACCTACGTCCACTTCGACCCATCCGATCCCCAGTCCGACCAGCTCCGCGAGGAGACCCGTTCGCAGTTCGAACAGCTGTGGGACGAGGAGACCTACGATCTGACCGGAGGCGCCCTATCCTCCTTTCGAAACCGCTTCGCCCCTAAGGT
>CAZDLH010000383.1:0-3425 GCA_964505925.1 uncultured Burkholderiales bacterium | reverse complement strand
CTCGCCGGAGGCTCCCATCTCATCACCCGCAAGCTCTCCAAAGGACCTGAGATCCCCCGCTGGCAAGCAGTGCTCGAGATCTTGGTCAGCGGAGTGCGCTCGCAGATCGAAGACGCGGGTCTCAATCCGAGCTTTCGGAACCTGAACTTCATCGGCACCACCTTCATCTTTCTAGCGGTGGCCAATCTGACCAACATCATCCCTGGGTATCAGCCCCCCACCGGCTCTCTTTCCACCACCACAGCACTGGCCCTGATCGTCTTCGTAGCGGTTCCGATCTACGGAATCCGAGACACCAGCCTGGGGCAGTACCTCAAGACGTATATCGAACCCAACCTGATCATGCTCCCGTTCAATCTGGTCAATGAGGCCTCTCGTACATTGGCTCTGGCCATCCGCCTCTTTGGAAACATGATGAGCGGGGTGATGCTGGTAGCGATCCTCCTTAGTATCGCGCCCCTTCTATTTCCGATAGTCATGACCGCACTGGGACTACTCACGGGTCTGGTCCAAGCCTACATCTTTAGCCTTCTGGCAACGGTGTATCTGGCAGCGGCCACTCAAGTAATGAAAACCGATAAGGAGCAAGAGTAAGAATATGGACATAATCACCGCGATAGCCGTGACGTCTATCGCAACCTCCGGAATAACCATCGCCATCGGTAGCGCGGGCGCCGCCGTGGGTGAGGGTAGGGCCGTAGCCTCCGCGCTCACCTCGCTCGCCCAGCAACCGGACGCCTCGGCCAGCATCACCCGCACCCTGTTCGTGGGGTTGGCGATGGTCGAATCCTCGGCCATCTACTGCTTCGTAGTATCGATGATCCTGATCTTCGCCAACCCGTTCTGGAACCACGTGATGGCTCAAGGCGCAGGAGGGTAGCGTGCTCATCGACTGGTTCACCGTCGGCGCACAAGCCGTCAACTTTCTTATCCTCATCTGGCTCATGAAGCGCTTTCTCTTCGGACCTATCACGGCAGCGATCCAGGAGCGGCAGAAGAGCATCAGCGACACCCTAGCCGAAACGGCCAGCACGAAACGCGAAGCCGAAGAGGAGCGGAACCAGTTTCAAAACGAGAGGGCTCGGCTAGATAAAAAGCGAGACGAACTGATGAAAGAGGCCGTCGCCGCGGCTGAAGCCGAGCGGAAGCGGCTCATAACCGAAGCCCGAAAGGATGCGGAGACTCTGAGCGAGCAGCGTCTTGAGGCGTTGAGGACTCAAGAGAGTCAGCTCCGGGAATCGTTGCAAAAAAGGGTCCAAGAAGAAGCGCTGGCCTTGGCCCGGGATGTCCTGCAGGAGCTGGCCGGAGAGAAGCTTCAAGCCCGCATAGTGGAGGTCTTTCTAGAGCGCTTCGAAGAGCTCGATAAGAGCGGCCGTGAGGCTCTCTTCGAGGCCATCGAAGAAGGCCG
The DNA here is from genome assembly GCA_964505925.1 of uncultured Burkholderiales bacterium. GTDB lineage: Bacteria > Vulcanimicrobiota > Xenobia > Xenobiales > JADMJV01 > JAEXNA01. The sequence goes on along the minus strand of CAZDLH010000383.1, from coordinate 2,017 downwards.
AAAAGAGATCCTGGTGCGTTCGGCTCAGGAGTTTCCCGCCGAGCTGCGCGAGGTTCTCGAGTCGGGGTTGGACCGGTGGCTCACCGGGGACGTCCAGTGGAGCTATCGGACCGATCCCTCCCTCGTCAGCGGCTTCGAGCTGGTGGCTGAAGGCTACAAGCTCAGCTGGACCGGGTCCGAGCTCCTCGACCAGGTGAAAGTGGCGGTCTCCTCGCCGGGGCCGAGCGATGACTAGCCCCCCTCCCCTGGAAGATTCCCTCGATGAGGCCTTCGAGAGTCTGCGACGAGCGCGCAGAGACATCGGCGGGAAGCTCGAGCTGAAGGAGACCGGTCGGGTCCTCAGCGTGAGCACCGGGGTGGCCCAGGTTTCCGGCCTGCCCCACGTGGGTTTCGAAGAGCTGCTGATCTGTCCTGACGGCCTGTACGGGATCGCCTTCAATCTGGATGCGGATCGGGTGGGGGTCGTGCTCTTGGGAGAGGCCCACCATCTCCAAGCCGGCGACGAGGTTCAACGGACCGGCCGGGTCATGGATGTGCCGGTCGGTGAGGGACTACTGGGGAGGATCGTCAACCCCCTCGGGCAGCCCCTGGACGAAGGGGGCCCCCTAAACTTTCAGACCCGACTGCCGGTCGAACGCCCCGCTCGCCCGATCATGGACCGAGCGGCTGTAACGACGCCTCTGCAGACGGGCATCAAGGTCGTCGATGCGGTGATACCCGTCGGGCGAGGGCAGCGGGAGCTGATCCTAGGCGACCGCCAGACCGGCAAGACCACAATCGCCGTGGACACCGTGCTCAACCAGCGTGGAGAGGACGTGATCTGCGTTTACTGCGCCATCGGCCAGCGAGCCTCGGCGGTAGCCCAAACGGTGGCCAAACTGCGAGAGCACGGAGCTCTCGACTATACGGTCGTCGTGGTGACCGAAGGCAACGAAGCCCCGGGCCTGCAGTTCATCGCCCCCTTCGCCGCCACCAGCATCGCCGAGTATTTCATGGAGCAAGGTCGAGACGTGGTCGTGGTCTACGACGATCTGACCCAACACGCCCGGGCCTACCGGGAACTCTCTCTTCTTCTGCGTCGTCCACCGGGTCGCGAGGCCTTCCCCGGCGATATCTTCTATCTGCATTCCCGGCTGCTCGAACGCTCCACTCGCCTCAAAGAGGAGCTGGGCGGCGGCTCCCTGAGCGCCTTACCCATCATCGAGACCGAAGCTCAAAACATGTCGGCCTACATCCCCACCAACCTGATCTCGATCACCGACGGCCAGCTCTACCTCTCGCCCTCGCTCTTCGCCTTGGGCGTGCTGCCGGCCGTGGACGTAGGCCGATCGGTCTCCAGGGTGGGAGGCAAAGCCCAGCTTTCAGCTTACCGGGCGGTCGCAGGCGATCTCAAGCTGGTCTACTCCCAGTTCCAGGAGCTCGAGAGCTTCGCCCGCTTCGGTGCCCGACTCGACGACCGGACCCGCAAAGTGATCGAGCACGGCCGCCGGGTCCGAGCCATCCTGAAGCAGGGCGAGTCGGACCCCATCCCAGTGGTGGAGCAGATCGCAGTGCTGTGGGCTCTCAAAAAAGACCTGTTCGATGAGATCCCCCTAGACCGGGTGCCGGAGGCCGAGCTGCTGGTGCGCAAAGCCAGCTCGGAGCTTTCCGAAGAGCTTCAGGAGCGCATCATCGGGGATGCCAAACTGACCGAAGCAGACCTCGAAACGCTCCATCGAACCGCCCGGTCTGCGCTAGAGCCGATGACCGAGACCGAGCCCGAGGCCGACGACGAGAGCACGGAGGCGGTCCAGACCCAAGAACCCGAAGAACCCAAAGAAACCCCAGAGTCCGAAGCGCCCCAAGAGCCCGAAGAGAGCGATGCAGCTGAGCCTACCGAGGAGGCGGCCCAAGGGGATGAGGCTAAAAAGGTGTGAGTGAAACCCTCGAGAGTCTGAGGACGAAGCGCGAGCGAGCCGAAGACCTAGGCTCCGTGGTCACCACCATGAAGACGCTTGCGGCCTCCAATATCGGAAGG
>CAZDLH010000382.1:0-3429 GCA_964505925.1 uncultured Burkholderiales bacterium | reverse complement strand
TGGTGAAGCGGTGCCCGAGCACCCCCGGCGGCAGCGGACCGTCGGCCCGCTGGGCCCGACCGTAGTACAGCGCCCGCACCAGCGCCTCCCGGTCTAGCGCCTCGCCGATGGCCCGGCGCACCTCGAGTTGGGACAGGGCCGGGTGCTGATGGTTCATGGCGAGATAAGAGACGGCCAAGCTGGGAGTCTCCTCCAGAGCGACCGACCCGCGTTCGAGCAAGGCGTCGCTGCCCTGGGGCGACAAGGCGGTGGCCAGCTGAACGTCCCCTTTGCGCAGCCGCAGCTCCCGAGCGGTGGAGTCTGGCACGGTGCGAAAGGTCAGCCGGTCTAAGGCGGGCCGACCGCCCCAGTACCTCTCCCAGGCCGCAAGCTCCACCGCCACTCCGGACTGCCACCCCAGCAGCCGGTAAGGCCCGGTGCCGGCCGGGCTTCGCAGGCGTTCGGTCTGCTCTCCCCTTAAGGTGCCCGGCGAAAGTAGAGCGAAGAACGGCAGCGCGAAGTTCTGCTCCAACGCGGCCATAGGCTCGGACAGCTCGACTCGCACGGTGTAGGTGTCCAAGGCCTCCATGGCGGTGATACGGCTAGGGGATCCCCAGACGTCGTGCCAGTAGAAGAAGTGGTCCCCGGGACGACGCAGAGGATGCTCGGGGCTGTTCTGTCGGGCGAAGTTCAGCAGCACCGCATCGGCGTCGAAGGGCTCTCCGTCGTGGAACTCGACCCCTCGCCGCAGCTCGAAGGTGATGGCTGTGCCGTCCTCCTCGACCGTCCAGCGTTCGGCGAGCCCCGGCAGAACCGCCGAGGTAGAAGGAGCATCGACGCCCCCCCCAGCCCCCCCAAGGGTGACACCCGTGCGCTCGGGCTGCGCAGGAGCGAAGCGCAGCAGCGTCTCCGAGAAGGCGGTGCAGATCTGTAACGACTCCAAGTCCGTCACCAAGGCCGGGTCCAGCACCACCGGATCGCTAGGCTTGGCCACCACCAAGGCCGCGGGATCGGGCACCGGAGGCACCGCTTCAGGCCCCGGCGCCAGACAGCCCACCAGGCACAACGTAAGGCACACCACCGAGAGCAGGAGGGCTCGGTGACCAGCCCTGCAGACCCGCGCCGCCCGCCGGTACGGACTACGGCGCGACCCCCCCTCGCCCCAGCTACAGTTCAGTGCCGGAGTTGTCGCCGTCGTCAAGACCGCCCCGGGGGTCTAGCAGATTCTCTTCGATATCGCTACTGCCCTGGCCGCCGGGCTCGTAAGGAGGCGGTAGAGAGCCGCCGTTCGGAAGCCCCGAGGCCGGGGGGAGCAGATCTGGGTCGCCCTCCCGGGTGTCCCCTTCGAACACCGGTCGAGTGGGCACCACGATGGGCGCCGAGGTATCGATATTGCTCCGGCTCCGGGGCGAAAACTTCTGGATACGGTGATTGTCGGTGTCGGCCACGTAGAGGTCTCCCTCAGGGGAGATGCTCAGCTGCTGGGGGTTCTGGAACATACTGGCCGCCATGCCAGCCTGCCCCCACTCGTACATGAACTCGCCCTGGGGGGTGAACTTTTGGAGCCGTGCGTTACCGCTATCGGAGATCACCAGGTTCCCATCCACATCCACCACGATATCGACCGGTCGGTCGAACTGCCCGGGGGCGGGCCCGAAGGAGCCGAACGACGACAGATAGCGCCCATCGTTAGCGAAGCGAACCACCCGGTGATTCTCGGTATCGGCCACATAGACGGTGTTCTGGGCATCGATGGCCACCCCCCACGGGGTGTTCAGATAGCCCACCGCGTTACTCTTTTGAGGGTTCTCCGGGTACATCTGGAGCACGTTCAAAGAGCGACCGATCTTCTGAATTCGATGGTTGTGGGCGTCGGCCACGTAGAGATTGTTGTTGGAATCGAAAGCCAGTCCTACAGGATGGGAGAAGCGACCAGCCTCCCGACCGCGCTGGCCGAAGGAGCCCTGAAACTCGCCCGCCGACGAGAACCACTTGATCTGGTGGTTCCCAGTGTCGGTCACCCACAGGGTCCCGCCCGTATCGGTAGCCAAGCGCAACGGCTGAAAGAACTGATCCTGCCGAGAGCCCACCGAGCCCCACTGGGCCACCGGCGTCCCATCGAGGGTGAACTGCTGAATGCGCGGCGGATCGTACTCCAAAACGAAGACCGAGCCCATCGGAGAGACGGAGACACCCGTAGGCTTAGTGAACTCACCGGGGTCGCCCCCCGGTCGCCCGGTACCCAAACTGCTAGCAAAAGTGGGCGGCCCGTCCTGCTGGGAGTAGAACACCACCGCCACCGTCAGCATGATCATGACGATAGAGATGGCCACGATCCAGATCACGAGACGCTGATCGGTTCCCCGGGACATCTAGACGCCTCCTCGTCCGAAGCCCAAAGTAGCGCCTTCCTGCTGCCGCCTGTTCTGAAACCGCTTCGAAGCTGGGGCGGCAAGGCGGCCGATAGCCGCGCCTAGCAAACGACTACGACTACGAGTACGAGTAGAGGTAAGGGTGGCAAGCTCTAACGACATCGATAGATCCTCATTTTTCGTAGAGGGGTAAGAGGTCTTGAGCTTCCAACCGCCAGGTACGGCGCTGCTCCGCCTCGATGATGGAATCGAGTTGGGCTCGGGTGGACTCTAGCTCGTCGTTGATCAAAATGTACTGATAACGCGCCATCACCTTCAGTTCGCTCCGAGCGGTCAACAGCCGAAGCTGGATCTCCTCTTCCTTCTCGGTACCACGCTTCTTGAGCCGATGGCTCAGGGTGGCAAGTTCCGGAGGAGCGATGAAGATCGACACAGCGTCCTCCCGCTTGTCGATCACCTGCACCCCGCCTTGAACATCCACATCGAGAATCACATGGCGCCCCGCCTGCAGATGCTCCTCCACCGGCTCGAACGGAGTGCCGTAGAAACGATCGAAGACCTTGTTCCACTCCAGAAAGCGCCCCTCTTCCACCCACTGACTGAACACCTTACCGTCCAAAAAGTAGTAGTGAACCCCATCCGTCTCGCCGGGACGCGGAGGACGCGTGGTCGCGCTGATCGAGAACACGCAGTCCTTCCGATGAGACAGAAGTAGATTCAGAAGAGTTCCTTTGCCCACGCCCGAAGGCCCGGACACAACGATCAGTAAACCTCGCACCGCCCCCCCGTTCACCCAGCCCCCGGCGATCCCCTTGTCCCCAAGCACGGAGCGGTACTAAGAGGCGGTGCGTGCGCCGCGGGGGTGCGCAGCGCCGGGTGGAGAGGGAAACATCGCTGGGAGGCGCGGGCGCCCAGCTCTACTGCGAGTGCGCCTCACCCACACCACGAGCGTTGAGCGCTGCTGGCGAGCGAACCACGCCGGGGGGGCGCGGGTGGAAGGCGCCGCTGGGAGGGGGCGCCGCTCGGCTCTACTGCGAGTGCGCATCACCCACACCACAAGCGTTGAGCGCTGCTGGGG
>CAZDLH010000381.1:0-3434 GCA_964505925.1 uncultured Burkholderiales bacterium | reverse complement strand
GCTCGGCCAGCTTGCCGCGATAGGTGACCTCGATGCTGGCCACCTTCCCACCGAGCAGACTGTAGAGAAAGGTACCCATCCGCTCGGCCAGCAGCACGAAGGGGCGCAGCTCGTGCAGCACTTGGGGCGGAACGTAGGAAAGGTTGACCGCCGAACGGGGGGATCTGCCGGCCAGCACCTCTTTGACCTGCTCGGCCACATCGATCGCCACCCGTAGCTGAGCCTCCTCGGTGGAGGCCGCGAGATGGGGTGTCAGCACCAGGTTCCTAGCCGTTCTCAAGGGAGCGTCCGCGGGCAGCGGCTCGGCTTCGAACACGTCGAAAGCCGCCCCCCCTAGATGGCCCGACTCGAGCGCATCCACCAAGGCAGCCTCGTCCACGATCCCGCCTCGGGCGCAGTTCACGAGATAGGCGCCCTTCTTCATCTTTCGGAAACGCTCGGCCGAAAAAAGCCCGCTCGTCTCCTTCACCTTAGGAACGTGCAGGGTCACGAAATCGCTAGCCCCCAGTAGAAGGTCCAGCTCGCAGGGCTCGGCTCCGGAAGCGCGGATCGCTTCGTCGGACACGAACGGGTCGAAGGCCAGGACCTTCATCCGAAAACTAGCGGCTCGAGCCGCCACCTCGCGCCCGATCCGGCCGAAGCCCACCACACCGATCACTTTGTTGTAAAGCTCGTTGCCGGTGTACGACTTTCGATCCCACTCCCCGCGCTCCATCGAGCCGTGCGCCTGGGGGATCTTGCGCGCTGCGGCTAAAAGGAGGGCCATCGCGTGCTCGGCAGCACTGATGGTGTTCCCCTGCGGAGAGTTGATGACGAGGACCCCCCGGGCGGTCGCTGCCGCCACATCGATGTTGTCGACCCCCACCCCCGCTCGACCGATGACCTGCAGCAGCCCGCCAGCTTCGATAATACGCTTGGTCACCTGGGTACCGGAGCGAACTAAAAGGGCGTCGTAGCTACCGATCTTCTGCACCAGCTGCTCTTCGGAAAGGCCGGTCTCTACGTGCACCTCAAGCTCGGAGCGGAGCTCTTGGAGCGCCTCCTCCGTGATCCCGTCGCTCACCAGAACTTTTCCCATAGGTCTCCAGCCTCCTCGTATCGTTGGATTCGCCCCCGGGCTACGTTGAGCGCCCCCCCTTGTCCTCTTCAATTCAGGAACGAGAAAGGCCGCCAGCCCCACCGCGAGGAGCCAAGAAAAGCCCTGGTTTTAGCCGGAGAGAAAGAAGGGTAGACAATTTCAGCGCGAGTGTGTATCATACCCACGCGCGGAGAGATGGCCGAGCGGCTCAAGGCGCACGCCTGCTAAGCGTGAGGGGGGCAACTCCCACGTGGGTTCGAATCCCACTCTCTCCGCCAGGGAGCCTCACGGCTCCCTTTTTTGATCCCCCCTCAGCGGTCGCCCCGGGGCACCAGGATCACCTTAGGAAGGACCACTCGAAAGCCGATGTCGTTGCGAGCCGTATCCTGGGCGATCCCGACCCTCGCCGCCGACCTGCACTGCCAGGGGTAGCTCCGCCAGCCTCCCCCGCGCACCACCCGGTCTCTCCCCGACTTCGGGCCGGTGGGGTCGATGATGAACTCCTCGCTGTACGACCCGTAGTGATCTTCGCACCACTCCGCTACGTTGCCGTGAACGTCCATCAGCCCGAAATAGTTGGCCGCCCCCAAGGAGCCCACCGCCAAGGTCTCGCGGCGATAGATCCCCATCCCCTCCTGGGCGTACGGTCGGGTGGCTTGGTAGTTTGCGAGATTGCTGTTGACGGTCTCCCCAAAACAGAAGGGGGTATCGGTCCCAGCCCGGGCCGCGAACTCCCACTCGCTCTCCGTCGGCAGCCGGTACAAGCGTCCGGTGGCCCGGCTTAGGCGAGCGCAGAACTCCTTCGCCTCAAGCCAAGTGATACTCTCCACCGGTCGGTCGTCCCCGTTGAAAGCCGAGGGTTCCAACGAAAGCTCCCGGCCGATCGCTGGAAGTGAAGCCACGGCTCGCCACTGCTGCTGGGTGATCTCGTATCGCGAGATGAAAAACCCGCTGATCTGAACGCGGTGCCTCGGACGCTCCTCGTTACTACCGTAGGGCTCATCTACGGTGCTCCCCATTTCGAAGACCCCTCCGGGGATCTGGACCATCTCGATCTGATTCTCCGGTCCCAAGATCTCCGAGTAGGCTACCGCCTGCTCCGGCCGGCGCGTCTCGACTCTTCCGTCACGGTCCACTTGGGTGTGAGAAAAGTCGATGGAGTAGACCGGCTCCGGCGGAGGGTTCTCGGCGGGGACCGGCGGCAGAGAGCCGGTCTCGTACCCGTACAGCGTTGCGACCATGAACACCATCGCACACAGGAACAGAAAAAAAGGCCTTCGATACAGCGGAAGGTCTATTAGGGAGGCCGCTTCAGCCGAAGCCCTCTCGGCCTCTTCTTTGATCGCCGTTTCCGACAGCGGTCGTCGCTCTCGACCCGGACCGGAATCGTCCTGGCTCTTAAGAAACGAGGAGTCCCTCGGGCGTTCGATGTGGTCGATGGAGCGCGGCAGGTCCCAGCGCTCCTCGGGGTCGGGCAACAGTAGTCCCTTGATGACCGAACCGATCCGGCCGGGAGCTTTGTCCACACGGGGGGGGTTCTTCAAGATCTGCTCGAGGAGATCCTGATCGTCGTTATAGGGGAGCCGCCCCACCGCAGCCAGGTGCAAGCAGACCCCTAAAGCCCAGGCGTCGACCGGAGGGCCGAACAGATTGAAGCGATAGTTCTCGGGGGGAAGAAAGACCGGCTCTAGGGGGTTTCGATGGAGCCGATGCAGTCTGTCTTCGAGCTCGCTCATAGCGAGGCCGTCCAGCTTCCACCCCTCGGTGGTCTTCAGAAGATGGTAAGGCCTGACCCTTCCGTGGACCGAGTCCCGACTGTGAAAGGTGGCCAGCCCTCGCCCCAACTGGGTAACGATCTTCTCCCCTTCTTCGGAGCTGAGAAGTCGATCGGCGACCACCTCCAGGGAGAGAGTGGTCTGAACCGGCTCTCCGGTGCAGTAGACCAGCCCGGAGAAGGGGCCGTGCCGCACCACGCCCACCTGCTGCATACCGTACAGAAAGGGGCTACCCGTCTGCTTGCTCAGCCCTCGGAGCTCGCTGACCAGATCGTCGGGGTCGGTACGATGAGAGGGCTGAAACACGGTGATGGTGCACGTCCCGACCGCCCGGGAGAGCGCCAGCACTTCGCCGTGGAAGAAGTAGCAGCAGGGCCGCTCCTCGATCAGCTCCACGATGCGCAAGCGTTCGCCCAGCTCTAGACCGATCAGAGCCTCTGCGGTAATCTTCATCCCCGCGGCTATTGTCCGAGAATCCGCCTCACACCTGCCCCCGACTCTCCCCGAGGGAGGAAACGTCAGGCTCGGACAAAACTCTGCGCCATGTATCTGGAGAGAATCGTTGCCCACAAAAGAAGCGA
>CAZDLH010000380.1:0-3437 GCA_964505925.1 uncultured Burkholderiales bacterium | reverse complement strand
CCGCAAGTTCGGTGGGGCCGTCCCCGGCGATCAGGATCGACGGCTCCTCGAAACCGCCTTCTCCGTCGCCGAAGTGAACGCTCACGAATCCCGGTTCGTCGGAGGTTCCGTAGTTGGCGATCGCCACGTCGAGTCGGCCGTCTTCGTTGAAGTCGCCGGTGTGGATGCCCACGGGGGCGGGGCCGCTTTCGAAGAAGGTCGGCGGGCCGAAGTCTCCCGCTCCCGCTCCTATGCGCACCGAAAAGCCGCCGAGTCCGGTCTCGGAAGTGAGCAGGTCTAAAACGCCGTCCCCGTTGAGGTCTGCGGCCGCCCCGGCGATAGGTGCGGAGCCCTCGAGCCCCGGAAGGGTCCGACTTTCAAAGGAGGCCTCCGGAGGCACCAGCGCTACCCACTCCGGGTTCTCGACTACGGTTACCTGGTTGGCGAGCACCTCGACAGCGGTTTCGTATACGCCTACAGTGGCAGACTCCGTCCGGTATTCGATGCGAAGGTCGGTGACTTCCACCGGTACCCCCTCTAGCCGAATCTGGGTCCCTCTGGAGACGGGGCCGAAGCTGTAGATCTGCTGGCCTTCTCGATCGAAACCGTAGAAGGCTAAGTTCACGATATACCGGGGGACAGCCCGCAGGAGCGTGCTGCGCACTTCGATGGTTCCGGTGCGCTCGATGGGGATCACCGGACCGGGCGGTATACCGGGACCGGGGTCCGGGCCGCCGGGGTGCAGGTAGGTGTCCCGGGAGGAGCCGCAGCCGGATAGGAAGGCCACCAGCGCGGCCCCGACTAGGGCGTTCTTGAACGGACGCGCGTCCGCGCTCATAAGGACACCTCTCGGCGGGCGTTGAGGGGTTGGGGCGTGAGCAGCCGGGCCTCCTCTTCGGCCAGCTGTCTCATCAAGATTCGGCGCTGTTCGGCCAACCGCTCCGGGGACAGACCCAGAACCTGCGCTCCGGGACGCAGATTTCCGGTGCGGAACTGCAGGAGGTTCTCTACTTCCGTGGGGTCGGTGAGCAGGTGATACATCTCCCACTGGTCCGGGTGTACACCGTCCGGATCGAAGGTTCGGGCTAGCTTCCACTCTCCGGTGATCAAGCAGCGGACGCAGTTCGGGGAGACGACCGGACCCGGATGGATCGGAACCCCATCGGTGCGCGCCTGCGCGACGGAGGCCAGGTAGGTCTGAAACTGGGCCTGAGCGGTAGGGGGATCCTCGGCCAGCTCGGGGTCGGGCAGTTCGGTGATGCGGTCGTCGGTGGCGTAGAGAACCCCCGGTCGGTCCTCGAGGGTGCGCGCGGTCCCTCTCAGGAGTTCGGAGAGGTCCTCTCCAGCCAGCTCCACCGGGCGGTGGTCGCCTAAGCGCGCGGCCAGCTCTTCGGTCTCTAGCCCCGCCAAGCCGAGCACTGTGGGGACGAGATCGACGAGGCTAGTGGGGACTCGGACCTCGTTGAGCCGGTCGCGGTCCGGGTTGAGCAAAGGGGAGGAGAAGACCATGGGAACCCGGATCGTCTCCTCGTACGAGGTGTGCCACTTTTGGGTCATACCCCCGTGGGCTCCGGCGAGGTTTCCGTGATCGGAGATGAAGACGACGATGGTGTCTTCCCGCAGCCCGCTCTCGTCTAAGGCGTCCAAGATGCGCGCCATCTCCAGGTTCACGAGGTAGGTGAGGTAGCAGTAGAACTCCCCGTGTGCTCGGTACAGCTGTTCGGAGTTGTCCTTGGTTTGATAGGGTCTGGCCAAGGCCCTCTGAATGGGCAGCGGGATGGCAGAGTTGATGGCGTAGCTAACCTTATATGAGTAGTCGAGGTGGCAGTCCGGCTTGGTGGAGAGGTCCTCGTTGAGGCTGCTGGGGTTGTTGAAGAGCCGCTGGGGTAGACCGTCGGGATTGAGGTCGGTGACCACTCCCCGGAAGCCGGGATTGCTGAACTCCCCTTGAGAGGGGATGGGAGCGGGAGCGAGCGGTGGGACTTTCGGGTCTTGCGCCCCGGCTCCGCCGGGTAGGTACCAGAAGTTGGGAAAATATCCGATATCGTGGGGGTTGACGAGCGAGCTAACCGCAAGCCAGGGGCGCTCCTCTTGGCCTTCGGCGCGAGCTGTGCCTTTGGCCCGGAGAAAGTCGATGGCGGAGTCGGCGAACTGAGCATCCCGATAGAGGCCGCCGGCCGGTCCGGTCACTCCGCCGCCGTGGGGCTCGGGACAGGAGACCTCCCCGCCTTCGAAACCCCAGGGCTCGAAGTGAGGATTGGCGGGATCGTCGCAACCGTCGTAGCCGGTTTCCGTATTGGAGTTGTGCCACTTGCCGAACCAGTGGGTCGTGTAGCCGCCGGCTCTCATCCAGTCGCCTAGGGTGGGGATACCGTCCGGGTCTAACCAAGGCACTTCGGTGAGCCCCTTGAACATCCCGTCGGTCTGGGCACAGCCGTGGACGGGGGGATAGGCGCCAGTGATAAAGCTGGTCCGGCTGGGCACGCAGGCAGCGGAGGCTATGTAGTTGGCGCGGCAGACCACAGAATTTTCCCGCAGGCGAGCGAAGGCCCGATAGTGCTCTTTGAGACCGTTGCTGGCGCTCAGCTCTGATCCGAAACCGAGAAGCTCTTTGAGTTGAGGGATCTCCCCTTCGTTCGGTCCGTAGCCGACCGGGGGCAGGCGAAGCTCATCGACGATCATCAATAGAAAGTTCGGCTGCTTGGAGGGCGGATCCGGAGTCGGGTCCGGTCCGGGTCCCGGTCCCGGGGGAGGGGTCACACCGTTCCCGCTGGAGGACCCGCAGCCCGCGCCCATGGAGGCCAGGCTAGCGACACCTAGGATCTTGGCTGTAGAGGAGAGGAAATCTCTTCTTTTCATAAGTTTCCTTTCGACCTGTTCGAACCTCAGGGGGTGAAACAGGCGGGCAAAGAGGTCATGGCCGGGCAGGCTTTCGGGACGCGGTAGAGGCGGTCCCCCCTTTGCTCTTAAGATATTTCAGGTGGAAGAATAGAAAAGACCGCACCCCCAAGCGCTTGGGAGTACGGTCTTCCGTTTACGGGCCGATGCGGGCTAGAGTTCTAGTAGCGGTAGTGCTCCGGCTTGTAGGGCCCCTCTATGGGGAGGCCCAGGTAGTCGGCCTGTTTGTCGGTCAGGGTGGTGAGCTTCACGCCCAGTTTGCCGATGTGCAGCCTGGCGACCTCTTCGTCGAGGTGCTTGGGTAGCACGGTCACGCCGATGGAGTATTCCTGGTGCTTGGTCCAGAGCTCGAGCTGCGCTAGCACCTGGTTGGTAAAGGAGGTGCTCATTACGAACGACGGGTGACCGGTGGCGCACCCGAGGTTCATCAGCCGGCCTCGGGCCAGCAAGATGATCTGCTTACCGCCGGGCAGTTCGAACAGGTCGACCTGCGGCTTGACGGGGATCTCCTTGGCACTCTTCTCTAACCAGTCCACATCGATCTCGATATCGAAGTGGCC
>CAZDLH010000379.1:0-3450 GCA_964505925.1 uncultured Burkholderiales bacterium | reverse complement strand
GGGGATGGCGTAGTGGGCGTGCAGCAGTTCGATACCCTCCTCTCGGCACAGCTGGGCGGTGCGAGCCGCCAGGGGCAAGCTGTAGTCGGTGCCGCAAAACAGCGCGTACTCGCCGACTTCGACCCGGTGGTAGCGCAGGTTAGGACCCTCGGCTAGACGCACCGGCCGTTCGGCGGCGATGACGTGCACGCGGTGCCCTAAGCCGGCCAACTCCGCAGCGATGCGGCACGCCATAATGCCGCTTCCACCGATGCTCGGGTAGCAGAGAATGCCGATCTTCAAAACCTGTGCCGCGCCCCCGTCACGCTCGAGAGCCCCTGCAGCAGCACTCCCTGAACCGGATACAGGGGCACGGCGTAGGTCGCTCCGCACTCCCGGCCGGCGAGCCGAGCTAACTCGAGCTGGTACTCCAGGTAGTCCCGGGTGGCGAGCTGACTGCCGTGGCAAGCCATAGCCTGTCGCCACCGTTCGACCACCGCGCTGACGTCGAAGTAGAGCTCACCCCCGCCGGTCGGTCGAGCCGCCCCGGTCACCCCGTAGGTCAAGAGAGCCCGCACCTGATGGGCGGGACGCTCCTGGAGGGACCCGAGGCCGCCGTAGCGAGCCAAGCGAACGGCGGCTTGAGCCATCCGGGCCAGCGCCCAGTGGTCCGGGTGTTGGTCGGCCACCAGAGTGGGCGCTAGCACGAGATCCGGGCGGACCTCCCGGATCAGTCCGGCCAGAGCCAGCCGACCGGCGGGGGTGTCCTGGAGTCCGGCGTCGGGACCCAGATCCAGCCAGCGCAGCTCGGCCCCGCACAGCTCGGCGGCCTGCTCGGCCTCACGCTTGCGCTGCTCGGGGGTGCCGTTACTGGCCGCTTCGCCCCGGGTGGCTACCCCCCAGAACAGGCGAGCGCCCCGCTCGGCCTCGACCAGCAGCACACCAGCGCAGCCGAACTCGATGTCGTCGGGGTGGGCCCCCAGGGCCAAGATGCTCGGCGGCGCGTTAGGGGACCCAGGCATGGTCTGCCTCCTCGACCTGATAGCGCGCCACGTACTCGATCTCCGGGCAGTCCCGGCGATCTAGGTAGAGCATCTCTCCAGCTCCGGCCACGTAGTGGGTGCAGCGCACCACCGACTGCATCCAGACCAGCCGAGTGTCTCGGGTGGGGCTGATCTGCGACTTACGGTAGGGGAGCACCCCCAGGTCGTGGTAGCGTCCGCCGCCCCGGTGCAGTCGGAGCCCATCGGGTGTGCAGCGCGCCCGCACCAGTTCGCCCTGGTAGTCCACATCGACGAAGCGGTCCTCCACCGGGCAGGCCGCCTCTCGGACCGCGGGATCGCTGGAGCGGACCACCTCGATACCGTCCAAGAGTCCGATGCGCCGATAGAGCTCCAGACAGAAGCAGGCCACCGTCCGGGCTTGAACCCGGCGAAACTCCTCGACCCACCGCCCCTCGATGAAGCGCGGTAGGCGCCGGGCCGTCTCCTCTTGCCAGCCGTCTCGGATCCGTTTGGCGTACAGCGGGCTGTACTTCTTCTGGATCTGGTTCACAGCCTGGAAGTTCAGTCGCTCGAGGGCTCCGGTGCGGCGGTCCCGCTGGAGCGTTACCGTCTCTCGGTAGTCGTGGTCGCTGTCGTGGAAAAAGAACACGATGCGCCCTCCGATCTCGGCCTGAAGGTCCCGGGCTCGGGCCACTTTGGCCTGGAGAAAACGCTTCGGGAAGATCCCGCAGGGCTGCTGCCCGATACAGATCACGGGTTCTGTCATCGCTCGATCACCTTGTGTAGAATCAGACTCAAAAATACCGTCAGTGCGCATCCGATCAGGTTGAACCACAGGTAGCCTATGGAGGTTGTGAAGTAGAGCACGAGCACCGTGCACTGGGCTGTGACCCCCGCCCAAAAGACCGCGGTGCCGCCCACCCGTTTGGTGAAAAAGGCCACCAAGAACAGTCCCAGTACGGTGCCGTAGAAGAGCGAGCCGAGGATATTCACCGCTTCGATCAGGTTCTCGACCATGTGGGCGAACAGCGCGAACCCCAAGGCCACCGCCCCCCAGACCGCGGTCATCGCTTTGGAGGCGCCCAAGAGCCGCGCGTCGCTGGCCCCGGGATCGAAGATCGGACGGTACAGGTCCACGACGCTGGTGGTGGCCAAGGCGTTCAACTCGGAGGCCGAACTCGACATGGCAGCGCAGAAGATGACGGCCAGCAGTAGACCCACCAAGCCCTGGGGTAGGTAGGCCAGAACCCACGTTATGAAGATGTAGTCGGTGTCGTTGGTCTCGGCCGCCGGGTCCGCCCTCGACAGAAGCGATCGGGCCTGCTCGGCCAGCTCCCGCTCACGGTCGGCGAGAGCCGAGATCTCGGCGAAGGTCGCCTCTTCTAGGTGAGGACTGCCGTCGGCCCGGGCCTTCCGCCAGGAGTCGATGGCCTCCCTCTTGGCCAGGAACACCTTCTCGAAGTCGGACTCTAAAACGGTCTTCTCGGACAGATACGGGCCGTTGTCGAGGGCGGCCCAGGCGGAATCCTTGAAATGGATCGGCGGCTGCACGAACTGGTAGAAGACGAAAACTAGAACACCCGTGAGCAAAATGAAGAACTGCATCGGGATCTTCACCACGCCGTTGAACAGCAGCCCGAAACGGCTGGCCGCCAAGGAGCGACCGGTGAGGTAGCGCTGCACCTGCGACTGGTCGGTGCCGAAATAGGACAAGGCTAGGAAGGTCCCTCCGAGTAGCCCCGTCCAGACGGTGTATCGCTCGTTGGGGTCGAAGCTGAAATCGACCGCCTCGAGCTTACCGAGCCCGCCTGCTAAGTGCAGCGCTTCCGTCGGGCTGATGGCCTGGCTCACCTGGTGCAGCAGCACCGCGAAAGCCACGAACATACCGAGCAGCATGACGCCCATCTGCCACTGTTGGGTCACGCTGACGGCTTTGGTTCCACCGCTGACGGTGTAGAGGATGACCAGCAGGCCGGCGGCTAGAATCGTTAGGTCTAGCCGCCACCCGAGCACCGTGGCGATGACGATAGCGGGGGCGTACAGCGTGATCCCGGCGGCTAGACCGCGCTGGGTCAAGAACAGCACCGCTCCCAGATAGCGGGTCTTGGCATCGAAGCGCTGCCCTAGATACTCGTAGGCGGTGTAGACCTTCTGCCTGCGGTAGATCGGCAGAAAGACAGCGCAGATCACCACCATCGCGATCGGTAGCCCGAAGTAGTTCTGCACGAAGCGCAGTCCGCTCTCGTAGCCTAGACCCGGGGTGGACAAAAAGGTGATGGCACTGGCCTGGGTGGCCATGATGGACAGCCCGATGGTACCCCAGCGCAGCGTTTCGCCACCCTTGAGGTAGCCCTTCAGATCCTTTTGATCGCGGGAAACCCAGGCGCCGTAGACCGCGATGACCACCAGCGTGGCGATCAGAACGAAGAGGTCTAGCCCGCTCATGAAAAGGCTACTCGGAAAGCGT
>CAZDLH010000378.1:0-3463 GCA_964505925.1 uncultured Burkholderiales bacterium | reverse complement strand
GCCTTCTTGAAGGAGTGGAAGCTTTTCTGGGCCAGGGGATAGAGCGCATCGTCC
The DNA here is from genome assembly GCA_964505925.1 of uncultured Burkholderiales bacterium. Taxonomy (GTDB): domain Bacteria; phylum Vulcanimicrobiota; class Xenobia; order Xenobiales; family JADMJV01; genus JAEXNA01. The sequence continues at coordinate 3,409 of CAZDLH010000378.1, read as the reverse complement.
CAACTACGGCGGATCGGGAAAAGCCTGAGGGTTCTCCGGTGGGTAGCCCAGTGTCGAACGGCTTCTGCGATGAGGTCGGCGAACCGCCCCACCGATGGCTGATAGTAGATCAGGTCTCGACAGTCGTGCTCCCCCATCGCCTCGAAGATCCGCTCAGCGAGGTCTGACCCTGGACCGAAGGCGAGCGTGACCACCGGTGCGCCGAAGCGCTTCTCGAGCCGGCTTGCCGCGTCGGCCACCAAGCCCTCTCGAAAGCTTGAGACCATAGGGGAAAATCCGGTCGGGCCTCGGGGCGATTCGTCTTGGAGAACGAGGCACAGCGCTGGGGAGTAGTCGCCCACCGGACCCACTTCCGCACTGAGATCCTCGGGGGTTACCAAGAGGGTGTACGGTTGACTGAGCTTGTCGGAGGGACTCTCGGAGAGCTCGACGATCCGGGAGGTGGGTGAGACGGAGCCGAAGGTCGGTGTAGGGGTTTTCGCTTGGGGCCCGTTAGGGAGGCTGAGTCTACCTTCGGTGTACTTGTGGACCTCCTCGGGTCGAACGAGATAGCGCTTCCCTTGGGTTTGGAGCCCGGCAACCCACCGCCAGTTCAAGGTGTTGGTGGCCGCATCGCCATCGAGCAGGTGGCGGTAGAGATGGAGTGCACCTAGTGCCCAGGGGAGCTGTAGCTCGAAGACCCACAGGGAGGCGTACCACTGCCTTGCGCGGTGGTGAAGATAGCCGTATCGGGTGAGCTCGCAATTCCACACATCGAAGGATTGAAACCCGGTGGTACCCGAGATGGCTCTCCGATAAGCGTCCTTTCGGGACCAGAACGGCTCGGCTTCAGCCGCTAGGCGCAGATAGTCCCGCCAGACCTGAGGTCGGCTCTCTAACCACCCTTTCCAGTAGGTTCGCCAGAGAACCGCTTCCAGGAACCTCTCTGCGTCCACAAGACGATGGTGTTCGAGTACCGTCCGGCACACCTCCCACTCTCCGAGGGCGCGAGTGGCGATGTAAGGGGACAAAAGCGAAGTATTGGAGCGCTCGGTAGGTCCTAGATCGTAGTCGTGTCTAGAGGTGTAGTCCGAAGCCGCTCGAGGAAGAAAGCGCTCGAGGCGCTCGAGCCCGCTGTCTCTGGTGGGCTCGAGCTGGGGTAGGTCAGTCATCCGGGTGACGTTCGGGGAGCAGATCACCTCTGCGGAGTGCGCGAAGACGGTTGAAGGCGCGCTCGACCTTTTCAGCTTTCTCTCGGAGCCGGAGGCCTCTCCTGCGTTCGAAAGGCCGGGTGTGGGTCTCTTGTTGAAGCTCTTCGAGAGCGACTTTCGCACTGAGAACGGCGTCGGCTAGCAGTTCGACCTCGAGCTCCTCTTCGAGCTTTCGGGCTTGGGTCCAGAGGTCGCTAGAGCTCCTACTTGCCGCACCGTTGAGGCTGAGCGGGCCGCTGACGATGATCGGCTTCTCGGCGGCTCTCTTGGCCACTTCGGTCTTAGGGCGGCTGGCCTTTCTTGAACTGCTCTTCTTCGCTTTCTTGATCTGTGCCATGGGGCCGCTCCTGGTAGGCGAGTATCGGAAGCCCGATCGTCGCGAGTATCTGGGCTTCTCGCGGAGAAAAATACGACGACGGGTGGCTAGGAACCTTCTCCCAGGCTCAGCTTAGTCTGTCTAGGAGCTGAGTACCGAGACCGAGCAGAAGCAGGAACCCGATCCAGTCGGTGAAGGTGGTCAGCCAGACGGTAGACGCGAGGGCGGGGTCGACCTTCAGGGCTTTGAGTCCGAGCGGGAGCAGAGTGCCCGCCATGCCTGCGCAGAGGATGTTGAGCAGCATGGCTAGGAACACGATGCCAGCCATCCACATGTTCTTCGTCAGGACCCAGGCCAACCCCCCGGTGAGAACACCGGCGAGAAGCCCGTAGAGTAGACCGAACCCTAGCTCTTTCCAGACTAGCTTCCCCACATCTCGCTTGTAGATCTCGCCCAAGGCTAGACCGCGAACGACGAGGGTGGCGGTCTGGCAGCCGGTGTTACCCCCATGACCTGCGATGATCGGCATAAAGGCGGCGAGGATCGCCACCTGGGCTAGGGTGCCTTCAAAAATGCTAACGAGAAAGGCTGAGAAGAAACCGATGGTCAGGTTTATCAGGAGCCACGGTGCCCGGAGCCTTAGAGACTCTTTTAGGTCAGAGAGAGCTTCCGACTCTACGGTCAGACCGGCCTGGAGGTAGATGTCCTCAGTGGCCTCCTCGACCTGAACATCGAGTACGTCGTCGGCGGTCAGGATTCCGAGGAGGGTGCCCTCGCTGTCCACCACGGGTAGAGCGAGTAGGTCGTAGTGCCGCAACCGCTGAGCTGCCGCCTCTTGGTCCATATGGGCCTCGACCGTGATCACTTCGGTGACTTCGATCTCCGAGAGAAGGGTCTGGGGCTCGGCGGTGATCAGTCTTCGCAGGTCGATAACCCCGCACAGCTTCCCTGTTTCGCTGACCGTATAAAGATAGAACGGATGCTCGGCGTCCGGAGAGAGCTTGCGGAGGTAAGCTAAGGCTTGGGCGACGGACCAGCTTCGTTGGAGCGGTAAGATATCCCGGGACATCCAGCGTCCCACCGACTCATCGGGGAAGGACAAGATGTCGGTGATCGAGCTAGAGACGGGGTCGTCCAAGAGCCCTAAGATCTCGTGGACTCGGTGCTCGGGAAGCTCCTCTACGAGATCGGCTGCGAGGTCTTCGTCGATCAGTACTAAGAGACTCGAAAGGACTTCGGGCTGAATGGACAAGACGAGCTCGAGCCTGGCGGCCCTGTTAAAAAAAGCGAGGAGCTCCGCTAGGTCATCGAGTTCGTAAAGTTTCAGAATCTCGTTGCGCTGTTGGGCGGCGAGCTCCTCGAGAAGATCCGACTGGTCCGCTGGGTGGAGGGTCTGAAGTTCGTTTACGAGATCTTGAGTGACGGTCTCGGACAGCGCTGGTAGAAGCTCTTCAACGAGGCGCTCTCTGCGCTCGACCTCTTCGGTGGAACTCGCTGCGGAAGTGATCATCGACACTTTACACTCTCCTTAATTCAAGCGAACCAGCGGTACTTTAGCTCATCTCTTGAGGGCTGATCGATCAAAAAAGCCTTCCCCAATCGCCCGATGTGGTCGTCGGCGGACTGGAGTCGGCTTCTCGCTTTGGCCTACCCGGGCGTTCGCGCGGGTTTCTTGTGGGGAGTTAAGGTTCCTGCGAACCTACTCGACATCGAGAAGCCGAACCTCGAAGTTCAGGGTTCGTCCGGCCATCGGATGGTTGAAGTCTAGGACTACCGTCTCCTCATTGATCTCGACGACGGTGGCCTGCAGAGGCGGTCCGTCTTGACCCTGAACCGAAAGACTCCTACCGAGCTCGCGATACTCCTCCGGGGGGATCAACCCCCCGGAGCCGTCCCAGTCCCG
>CAZDLH010000377.1:0-3480 GCA_964505925.1 uncultured Burkholderiales bacterium | reverse complement strand
TCGTGATCGAAATGGGTCATCTTTTCCCGAAACAGGAAGTCCTCTAAGAGGGAGGGGCCTCTCTCTCCCGCCTTGAGTGTATCGTGGTTATCCGGGGCCTTCACCCCTTGGTTCGTGGTAAGGTGGGGACGGTCGGTTTCGCTGCGGAATTGCTCGAGCTGGCTCATCTTCTTGTTATCGGACATACTTTCTCCCTAAAATGGTCAGATTGCCCTATAACTCTATAGATGCCCTAAGCCAGCTCCCATATCCGAGCGACGATCTCGACACTATACTCCGGGATAGACCGCGGTGGGCCCCTGTCGGTCCGTTATCAACTTTCTAACTTCCTATGGACTCGGGAGTGTTAGGCTCGAAGAGTGAACATCTTCCACACGCAGAGGACCCCCTTTCTTACAGCTGGCTGCCATAGCTCTCCAAAGATGCAAAGCCCGTCCCCTTCACCCTCCGAACAATCGACGGAGCCGCTCGATGCGCTCGTCCCGGGCTCCTATCCCCAAGTAGAGGAAGACCTGAGAGCTTTCGGCCCATCGGTGCTGAAGCTCTTAGCTCGAAGCGGAGTCAAGGTGGCTGTGCTTTCAGAGGGGCAGAACCTGGCCGACTCTCCGGGGCTACCGACGGTCTCACAAACCCAGTACGGTCTGCAACGAAGACAAGCCAGAGAGCTCCTGGCGGAGTCCATAGAGCAGCCACCGGCGGGGCTCTCAGATCTCCAAGGGTTCGCCGAGAGTGCGACCCGCTCACTCCGGGAGCAGAACCTGGACTTTCACCTGGGGCTGGCCTACGAACCCTTCGGGTTAGGGGATATCGCCGAACGGCGACAGATCCCCGAAGAGCATAGGCAAGCGTGGGAAGCGGCCTTCCTGGATCTGAACCGGGATCTCGTCACCGCCGGGGAAGACTCCCGATGGAAAGCGGACTTCGGACTGGTCCTTCTCCCCTACACCTATCATAACGGGGAGGTCATCCCCGAGAACAAGCTCCGCAACGCGAAGGAGACCACCGCGGAGTACGTGGAGGGCTCCCTAGGCCTCCACCGGTCTGAAGAACGGCTCGTGCTGCTCCACGAAAAGTTCGTAGCGGCCCCGGCGACCGAGATCGGAAACTACCGGCTCGCCCTCCACGAGATGGGCCACGCTCTCGACCATGTGTTAGACGCACTCGTTGGAGTACCGGGTTTCGGACCCCTCCATCGGCAGACCGTGGACGCCCTCTACGAGCGAGACCTAGCCGCGGCCGACTGCGCTTCAGTGGAGGAGGTCTTCACCACCGACCGGGCTTCGGATAACGTGCGAGAATACTTCGCAGAAGCGGTCGAGGCGTACCTGACGCTACCCAACGACAACGGACACGATCACTTCCGAGCCGGGAACTCTCGCCCCGGGCTACTCGCCAAGAATCCCGAACTCCACGACTATGTCGCGGGTATCCTCTCCACCGACTTCCCGAAGGATGCCGAGATCGAAGCCCCTAAGCGGAGCCTCCTCCCCGACTGGGTTCCCGATCCCGATATGGAAGTCATCAGGGTAGCCTGACCTTCCACCGTCGGTCGCTCGGTAACCGGATCCAACGGCTATCGGGGCACACCGGAAGGAGCCTCTAAGGGTATACTCAAATATAGTCAAAGAGTGTCCCAGGCAACCTACAGTACCGCCCAAGCTGCCGAGCGTCTCGGGGTGAGCCGCCCTACGCTGCTGCGGTGGTTCCGCGAAGATCGGGTGTCTCCGGTAGAGCGAGACTGGCGCGGCTGGAGGGTCTTCACGGAGCAAGACCTCGACCGGATCCGCCGGGAGCTAGGACAGACCCGGGAAAAGCCCAACTCCTCGGCCAATCTGAAGATGCTGGCCTACCTGTCCAGAGTCCCGGCTTTCGTCGGGCTACCGAAAGAGGTGCTGGTAGCCCTAGCCGACTCCGCGAGATTTCGAGGATTCTTGAAGGGCAGTCGGTTCTTCTCGCCGGGGGACAGAAGCTCGGGACTCCACCTCTTAGTCAAAGGTAAGATCAAGGTCTTACGGCTCTCCCCCGAAGGCCGCGAACAGCTCCTGACTGTCGTCGTCCCGTTTCAGACGTTAGGGGAGGCCGCCATCTTCCGCCAGCCGGAAACCCACAGCTCCTACGCCATCTGTAAGGAGAGCTCCACCGTGATCACGCTGCCACTATCTACAACGCGCTCTTTGACAGTGCGCTATCCCGAACTCGCCCTGGCCTTCCTACGAGAGTTCGCGACTCGCATCGAAGATTTAGAGCAGCGCTTGGAAGAGACGGCCCTCTACCCCCTCGAGCGGAGATTAGCGGTCTATCTACTCAAGGAGGCAGACTCGGATCGTCGGCTCCGCAAAGTGGAGTCGAACTCGGCTCTCGCCGCCCGATTCGGAGTGGCCCGAGAAAGCGTCAGCCGGACCCTAACCAAGTTTGAGGATCAAGGCCTGATCAGCCGGCGGGGTCGCACCATCTTGCTCCACGCTCCCGAGCAGCTCGCCTCAGTCTAAAGCGTGATCTCCCTCCGGAAACGCATCACAGCCGTCTCCGTTCGGTAAGCGTAGAATGGGCCCCAACGGGCTCGTCGTTGCGATGGCGGACCCAAAGTGTAAGGGAGACGACCAATGACCTATGTGATCGGGCAGCCCTGCATCGGAGTGAAAGACGCCGCCTGCGTCTCGGTCTGCCCGGTGGACTGCATCCACTCCGACGATAGCGAAGACATGTACTTTATCGACCCCGAGGAGTGTATCGACTGCGGCGCCTGTCTGCCCGTGTGTCCGGTCGAGGCTATCTTCCCGGAAGACGACATCCCCTCTGGACAAGAGCGGTTCCTACAGATCAACGCCGACTACTTTAATAAGCCTTAAGGACCCACGAACCCGATTCGGTAGGAGAGCAAGCTATGAACCACAGTAAGATGAGAACCGAACAGGGACACTGGCTTCTCGCAAAGATGGGAAAGCGGGTCCTTCGACCAGGCGGGCGAGAGCTCACCCAAAAACTGATCGAGGGCCTCGCTATCGATAAGCCCGACGACGTCGTGGAGTTCGCTCCAGGTCTAGGCCACACCGCATCGATGGTCCTAAAGAAAACCCCTCGCTCCTACACCGGAGTCGAGCTCAACGAAGAGGCCGCCGATCTCCTCGAGAGGACTCTGCGGGCAAAGAACTTCCGGATCGTGATAGGGAACGCCTCGAACAGCTCCCTCACGGACGCCTCCGTGGACAAGGTGTACGGCGAGGCCATGCTGACGATGCAGACCGACCCGCACAAGTCGGAAATCATCCGGGAGGCGTTTCGGGTGCTGCGCCCGGGCGGGCGGTTGGCCATTCACGAACTGGCCCTGCAGCCGGATTCGGTGTCCGACGAGGTGAAGGGCGAGATTCGCAAGGCGCTGGCCCGGTCGATCAAGGTCAATGCCCGGCCGCTGACCGCCGCTGAATGGAAGAAACTGCTGTCGGATGCTGGTTTCGAGGTCGACACGGTGTCGTTCGCGCC
>CAZDLH010000376.1:0-3490 GCA_964505925.1 uncultured Burkholderiales bacterium | reverse complement strand
CTCCTAGGGTTTCGATTCCGTAGGGAAGTAAAGACCGCTGCGTGGGTCCCGGACCGGGGCCTGCCGGCGGTCTTTTTTCGTTGCGCTGGGGGTTGCCTGGAGAGGCCTGGGGGGAGGGGTCAAGAGGCGCGAAAGCTGATGATGTCGGCTCGGCTCGGGAATCGTGGGGGGAGTCTCAGATGGGTGACGTTCGGAAAGTCCTTCATCTGAACCGCCTCTAGCCCCCAGCTACTCAGCTCTACGCGGTCGGAGCCGTGCCGGGTTCCTTCGGCTCCTTGGGCTACTACGATCCCCACTTCGTGATAGGAGCGGGGCTCCGACTTGGGGTTCAGCTCGATGTGGGATCTGACGGCTTTGGCCAGGGTCTGTCGGAAGATCTTCTGTCCGGTGGGGATCTCTAGGCTGCTCTGGCTCACTTCGAACGGGCGCCAGTTGAAGCCGCCGATGCGTAGCAGCATCTCGTCTTTCGGGATGCGGACGGGGGGGCGGATGGGGACCAGCGACGGCTCCTGCTCGAGCTGATCGATACGGGTCAGGGCGTCTAGAAGTCGGGCCCGGTATAGGGCCATCTCTTCGGCGTTGAGATCGAGGCCGAAGAGGAGTTCGCTGAGCCGCTCGGTCACCAGCTTCTGGCGTTCAGCCTGCTCGGTTCGCCCCCGTCGGCTCGTCTGTAGCAGGGCCCACCGTTCGAGCCCCCCGCTGTCGCCGCTCGACAGGTTTACCTGTGCAAAGGCCATTTCGTTACCCCTTCTGCGCGTACTCTTCGTTGACGATGTCGGCTTGGGACTGAACCTGCTGTCGACAGTAGCGCAGTATGTCGATGGCGTCTTGGGTGACCCGGGAGATGTCGGCTCCCAGCTCGGGGATCTCCTCGAGGATCGCCAGTTCAGCTAGGTCGCTAGCCTCCTGGAACAGCTCTAGGGCCTCGTACTGCGCTTCGTAGACGGCTTCCATCCCGGCCAGTTTCGGTTGGGCCTCGAGCTCTGCGGCTGAGCCTTCGAGAAGGTCGCGCACCTCTTCGAGTCGCTCCAGGGTTATCCCGGGGTGAAAATGGTCGCCCGACCGGAGTCCTTCGGCTAGGTCGAAGAAGAATTCGGCGATGGTCTGTTTGGTGCTCATCCGCTCTCACCTCGAAACTTTAGTAAGTCCTTGTGCCCCACGAGCTTCTGTTGGTAGCGCAGCGAGGCGACCGGTTCGACCTGGCCTTGGGCCAACATCTCTCGGGCCTGCGCGGTCGCCGAGAAGGCGTCTACGGTGGCCAGGAACTTGGCGCCGGCGAAGCGATAGTTCACGCAGGTTTTGGCGATCACGTCGGGCCCGGACTGAGCGCACACCGGACAGGCTTGGGCCTGCTGCTCGGGCAGTTCGGTCCCACAGGTAGGGCAACTCCCGGAGCCGCCTCGCCGGCCGCTGTTTTCTTCACTACGGTCGTGGGGCTCTTCAAGGGGGATGCGAACCGCTTCGAGCGGTCGCTCTTTGATGGGGTCTTCGAGGCTGCCGTCCCGAGCTGCGAGACCGGCGCGCTCTTGCTGCTGACGCTTGGACTGTTCGCTGTCTTGCTCTTCTTGGGCCCTTCTGGGTGGCAGTGCATCCCGGCCCCGGGTGGCGCTACCAGAGGAGGAAGAGTCGGCGGGGCCTATAGCCGAGAGGTCGACGCGGGTGACTCGGCCGTACGTGATCAGGTCCGGCGGCAGATAGCTGGGGGCACCGGCCAGCGCTGCGGCGGTCGCAGCCTCGGCGGTGGGCTCGGTGGAGCCGCCTTGAGTCTGGACGTGCGGACTACGGTCTACGAAGGTCGTGGACCGGACGGGGGCGACGGAGGGGGTCGAGCGGCCGGAGAGGGAGCCTGCCGACTCTTCGAGCTCGCGTCGGGAGGCCGGGTGGGCTTCAGAGGGGCTCGCGCTAGGTCGAGCGGTCCAGAAGTTTTCGCTAGGAGCGCTGCTGGCGGGTCGGGGGCGCTGGGTTGCCGGGCTCTGCTCGGGCAGTTGGTAGACCATCAGTTCGCGACCGGTGAGTTCGCGGAACTCGCTTTTGATCCGTTCGATGTCGGCCCATTCGGTGCGGGAAGGGTTACGAATCTCGACCCGCACGGTGGTGCCGTTCTCGCTTAGGCGCAGGCTCTGGAGGGCCACGGTCGAGGGGATCATCTCCGAGAGGACCGAGTAGGCGGTGCGCTCTTCGGGCGACATGCTCTCGGTGGATCGGTCCAGGATTCTCTGCACTGAGGCGCTCTTGCTGCGCACCCAGACCTCGCGCTTGTGCTGGGGCTGCTCGACCTGGCCCTCGGCAGCAGCAGCGCTCTTGGGGAGCTGCGGATCGGTAGCACTGGATGCCGAGCCGCCGGTAGAGCTATCGACGGAGGTGGCTGAGGTGACCGAGGCGGCGCCGTGCAGGTTCTGTCGGCGGGGGTCCGCGGCAACGGTTCGAGGGTCGCTGGCCTGGGGGTGCGCAGGTGAGCGCGGGCTGGCACTGCTGGGCTCTGCGGCGCTCGCGGCTCGGTGAGCTTCCGGGGATGTGCTGCGGGGGGGCCTGGCGGGGGTACCCTGGAGCGAGCCGGGAGTGTCGAGGCTGGGAGCGCTGGAGGCGGATCCACCTAGAGCGCCGGGGGTCTGGCTACGAGGGTCCGTCGGGGGGATAGCCTGGAAGGCGTCCGGTGCGACGGGATCAAAATCGCGGGAGGAGGGGCGGGCCGCGAGCGGATTCGGCCGGGCCACCGGGGCAGACGATGTGGGAGAGTGGGGGGCGGAAGCGCCTCGTTCTCCAGGCGATGCGAAGGCGCTGTCCCCGGGGGGAGTCGGGCCGGACGGGGCCGTCCGCTGGGGCTGGGGGACCTCGGATCCCGGTTGGGAGCTTGTTGGGCTCCCCGGGGAGCCCAATCCACCGATAGCTCCTTGCGTTGGGCCCGAGGGGGTGGTGCCGCTGAAACGGGTTTCGCCATGCATAGCGTTCTGGGCAGGTGACGTCTGCCTCGGGGTTGCGGGTGGTGACGCTGGACCGGATAAGGCCGCCGGGGCTCCGCCTCCGAGGGCTGCTGAGGTGGGGGTGACCCCGGTGGGGGTAGGCCCACTGAAACGGGTTTCGCCGTGCATAGCGTTCTGGGCAGGCGACGTCTGCCTCGGGGTTGCGGGTGGCGACGCTGGACCGGATGAGGCCGTCGTGGCTCCGCCTCCGTGGGCTGCCGAGGCAAGGGTGGGCCCACTGGGTGTGGGCCCACTGAAACGGGTTTCGCCGGGCGGTTGTGAGGTGTTCTGCGGCCGGGGGGCGCTCATACGGCTGGTAGTTTGCTGAGCGGAGGTCTCGCTCATCGGGCGCACCCCAGCAGGCGGAGAGCCAGCGAGGTCCTGGCGGCGCCCACCCTGCTCGGGCGGTGTGGTCTGCCCGAGGTTCGGAGCGAGGTTCGGAGCGAGGTTCGGAGCGAGGTTCGGAGCCACGCCGCGGACCGGGCTGGTCTGGTCGGGCTGCGGCCGTCCCGGCGAACTGAAGCGGGTCT
>CAZDLH010000375.1:0-3499 GCA_964505925.1 uncultured Burkholderiales bacterium | reverse complement strand
TGAACGTCTTGCTCCGCCAGAACTCCATCATGTCTCGTCGAGGAGACGGAAAGCGTGAGGGGGGCACGTTCGAGTTGGAGTTCCGAGTGGCTCCCCGAAACACTCCGTAGCCTTCGAGCCCGGCTCTACTGTGCGCTGATGAGCACGCGCTTCGAAGGTGGGTGCAGAACCTGACGCTCTATCCCCCAAACGACCTTGCGAAATCGGAAAGCTGTGGGATACTTAGACTATGGTGGGCAAGACAGGTCCGTTAGAACTATTGTGCAGCCGAAGACCTCCTGGAGAGCACAACGCTGACAGGGGTATGGCGCTGGCTTCCGTGCTTATGGTTTCGGTGATTCTCCTGGCGTTGGCCGGAGCGTTTTTTGCAGCCCACAAGACGGACCTCGCGCTTATGGTTTCGGCTCAAGACCGGGAGTACACCAAGAACGGATGTCTTTCGGTGGGGCAGTTCCTTCAGTATCGCCTGGAAAACGATCGATTCTTCGCCCGGGCACCGTTCTCAGAGAAGGGACGCGAGGACCCCCCCCACACTTTCCCAGAGGATTCGGAATCGCCGGTTCTGGAGGTCTCCTATCGCGGGAACGGTGTGGACCCGCGCAAGAACATCATTTCAGGCCGGCTGCTGGCTACGGATACCGAGTTCGAAGCGGTGCTCTTGAACAACCTCGACGGACCGGCGACGGTCACTAACTCCCTGGGCGGAACCCCTCCCCGGACGGCGCGAGTCTGGATCACTACCCGGCGCAAGAACGTTACGAAGAAGCTGGACTTCATCGTGAAGAGGAGCCCCTTTTCCAACGCTTCCATCATCTCCGGTGGAAATATCGACGTCTCGCTGACCAGTTCGGCAGAGGGGGCTTGGTGGCTGGGCTCCCGGCAGCCGTCGGGCAACGCGGTACGAGCTAAAGGTAAGATCAGCGGTCCGGAGGTGCTCAATGAGAACCGTTTGGGGATCGAGTTCGAGCCGTCCGAGGGGCTCGACGGTCAGCAGAAAGCTCCGTACGGGGTCTTGCAGGCCCAGTTCCTATCCTTGAGCCTCAACGGAGTTCGCCGCGAGGTGACCGCCGACACCCCACAGCTTTCCACCATTCAGGAAAATATCCAAGGCTCGCTGACCCCGGGCAGTGGGGATTTTCAGGTCCCTAGACTCAGCAGCGACGAGTTGCGGTCGGCTTCCTACAAGTTTACACTGCCCAACCGAGAGTACACATTTCGCTCGGAGCGGCATGGCGACAGGGTTTCGCATATGCTACTCGGTGATGGTCAACTGCTGCAGAGATACGACGCCATCAACAGCCCGGAGCACGAGGAGCAAGACCCGGGAGACCCGGGGTTTCCTGGGGTTCCCGGGGGTGAACCGGGGGGGGGCGATATCGGCGACGAGTACGAACCGGGGCGCTTTTTGGACCTGAACGCCTATGGCCGACCGACGGTCCGCTTCGATCTCGAAGCTCGCACCATGTCCATCAACCCCGATGTAGAGGTTCAGGCCGAGGGTAACTTCGTGCTGAGAGCGCTCAATGAGAACGGGGCTCCGGATATGGACGGTCAACCGACGCTGATCTTAGGGAACGAACACGGGGCCGCTACGCTGGCGGCCAGTGGGATTCAGGTGGAGGGGTCGGTGGGTGGTCAAGGGGCTCTAAAAGCCCAAGAGGAGGGCCTGAGCATTCGGGCCAAGAGCTCGCTTTCCACCACCCCGGATTTCGGGATCGCGCTTCATTCGGCAGGCGATGTGACCTTATCTCGCCCGGCTCGCTCGTCTCGTGACGGGCTCTCGGTGGACTGGGATGCGTATAAATTAGCAGTAGAGAAGACCGATAGGTCGACTAGGGGTTCTCTGGACGCTTGGATGCACTTGAAAAGCCAGACGATGGTGGCCAACGATCTCTCGAAAGCGGTTCTCGCTGCTGAAGGTGAGATGCTAGATTTCGACCATATCTGGGATGGCCTTGGCCGGGAGTTCGACCACGGCGACGACTTTGCACTAGAGAAGATCCAGGAGTGGCTACAGGAGGCGGTAGAGGCTGAGTACGAGGACGATCCGAGCTGGATCGCGCCGATTCCTGAGCCCGATCCCTTGACGGGGGACCTCCCACCAGTTGAGTCCCCGCCCCAGATCCTGCTCACTCCCGCCATCCCCGCGGGCGGTGGCCTGACCCTGGGACGCTACATCCGTCTTCGCGAGTATATGCGCTCCTTGAAGAGAGGCGAGCCGGACCCTAGCTGGCTGGAGGCGGATTCCGGAGCGGTCGCCTCCCAGCGGAACCGTGACGTGATCGCGATGGTCTCCAACCAACTCAGCGCCTATCAGTTAAGGAGCGGACAGTACTCCCAGGATATCGACGGTGTGGCCGTCCTGCGGTGGAGCAAGCTGACGGATTTTCTCTCGGGCTCGAACCCATTCTTGGCAGAGTACACGCCGGATATGACGTTCCGTGGACTGGTCTATGCAGGAGGGGACTTCATCTTCGACACCAAGAACCAGGGCGTACAGATAGAAGGGGCACTGGTAGCCCACGGTAACGTTCTTATCGATAACGCGACCGGCGCTCGCTTCATCTATAACGGTGAACTGCTGGAGAATCTGTTCGCCACGGAAGAGGGAGACACGAGTGTCAAACTGGAGAGAAGCTTTTGGACCTTCTACTGATCGCTTAGGTGAAGATTTCCGACCCTTGGGCCGGAATGAGGTCTTGGCACTGATCGAAGAGGCGACTCGGTTTCGTACCGGGATCGGTTACGACGTGCACCGGTTCGCTGAAGGTCGGAAGCTGATCTTGGCCGGCGTCGAAGTGCCGTACGAGCGCGGTCTGATCGGCCACTCGGATGCCGACGTCGTGACCCACGCGGCGATGGACGCAGCCCTCGGAGCGTCCGGCTGTTTCGATATCGGCACCTATTTCCCGGATGACGACCCGGCTTTCGAAGGGGCAGACTCTCTGAAGCTAGCCCGTCGAGCGATGGCGGTGATCGAAGAGGCGGGGTTTCGACTAGAGGGGCTCGATATCACTATCGTGGCGGAAGCGCCAAAAATGAAACCGCACATCCCGGCTATGAAGAAGAAGCTGTCCGAGACTTTCGCGGTGCCCGAGTCGCGTCTCGGGCTGAAAGCTACCACCAACGAGAAGATGGGCTGGATCGGTCGGGGGGAGGGGATCGCCTGCATCGCTTCGGCTTTGGTGCGAGAGATCCCGAAGTTCCCTGAGTCCCCTACCTAAAATGGATCCGTGGCCCGAACGAGAAGTCGTTTTTAGGTAAAGACCCGTCCTTTAGGAGGTACATTATGAAATTTCATTACTACGGGCACTCGGCTGTCGCATGCTCTACCGATGAGCACACCGTTGTCTTCGATCCGTTCTTCACTGGGAACCCTTGCAGCGGCGATGTTCCAAAGAGTCTCAAGCCCCATACCATCATTTTGACCCACGGTCACGAGGACCACGTGGGCGATACCGAATCTATCGCTAAAGAGCATGGAAGTAAGGTCTTAGCT
>CAZDLH010000374.1:0-3501 GCA_964505925.1 uncultured Burkholderiales bacterium | reverse complement strand
AGAGCTCCCACGATAGTGCAGTTCGGACTGATCCGTTTCATCGGGGTGTAGACCAACACATAGCTAAAGAAAGCGACGAAGGCCAAGATGCCGGCCCACGGGTCCCAAAAGCCTAAGATGATGGTCCCGGCCGTGGCGAGGCCACCGCCGACCCACTCCACTAAAGGGATGGCGACTCGACCAGCAGGGAGAGGCCGGTCGCAGGTCCTACGCATTCTGGCGTCGGTCTCTACTTCGGCCACGTGGTTGAGCATCGCGGAGCCGGCCCCTAGGAGTCCGACCCCAACCAGGACCACCAAGACACCGGCGACGCTCCAAGTCGCGTCCCCGAGAGCATATCCACACAGGGCCGTGAACACGCTCATCGTAACCAATCTAACCTTTGCCAACTCTTTCCAGTCGCTGGAGCTCACTTCACTGAGCTTGTTGGCTCCGCCGTGTCGCTGTGTTCCCTCGCCATGCGCTGGGCTCTCCGCGCTCCGGTTCACTCGGTAAGCCCAGAGCACCAAGGAGAAGCAGACGCCTAAAACGAGGGCCCCGTTCATCACGTGCAGCGAAGTGTAGGCCAGGCCTCTCGCAGACCAGACGGTGAACGCCCCGAGGGCCACCTGAACCATCAGTAGGCCGGCTAGTAGACCAGAGAGCCTGACCAGCGGGGCCTGTCGTCGATGAAACCGGTAGATCCGCAGCAGCAGGAGGCCGGCCATGACGACGATCACGAGGGCTAAAACTCGATGCAGAAAGCTTATCGCGACGTCGGGCGAACTCAGCGGCGGTATCCAGCGCCCCAACGAGCGCGGGAAGTCCGGAATCACGAGCCCTGCCCCCATGTGCCTCATCGTCGCGGCTACGACCAGCTGAAGAAAGACCAGCGCCGTCATCGCGATCGTGGCGGTCTTGAGCCCTCGGGCAGGGCCCTCTTCGTTCTGAGCCGGGGGGGTATGGATGAACGAACGGCTCGTCCACCACAGCGGCGCCACGACCGTGCAGAAGAAGATCTGGGCTACCACCCCGTGGGCTACGGAGATCTCAGTGGGAAGCCGGAAGCGCACGGTGAGCCCGCCGAGGAGCCCCTGGAACAGAACCAGACCCAGTGCGAAGAGCGCGAGGCGGCGAACGGTAGAGTGGGCTTGAATTCGGTAGGCCCAGGCGGTCGCTACCATAACCAGAAACCCTACGATACTGGCCACCACCCGATGGCCGTGCTCATAGAACACGCCGCCCTTCATGACGGGGTTCACCTTGCCGAAAGATAAGGGCCAGTCCGGAACGGATAGGCCGGAACCCGTCGTTGTAATGGTGGCCCCAACGAAAACGAGAAACGCGGTGCTCGCCACCAGCAGTTTCACGAAAAATGAGAAGGCGCTGGGTGATGCCGTATCGCCCAGGCTTTTGGTAAAGGTGGTCATAGAGTTGTTACTGCTCCCTACGCGGTGCTAATTGTGAAGGAATTCACAATCGATGTCAACCGACCGGGGCTGGTTATAATCGCCCCTATTCTGCTCACGAGCACCTCGAAGCCTCTCGGGTTCGTGCCCAACTCGCCGCTAAGATGGCGGCGGCTGCCCCGATGTTCAAAGACTCCTCGCGGCTGGTCATCGGTACGGTCCAAGCGGTCCCTTGCCATGCTTTTTCGTCGGGTAGTCCAGCGCTCTCGTTACCTAGCAGAACTATATCTTTTCCCGTTCCGAAATCTCCAAACGGAGATCGTCCCCCCTTGGGTACCGCGGTGTGAAAATGGAAGCCACTCCGCTGCGCCCGAACTCGAAAATCGGAGTAGCCCGACTCACTCAGGCGCACCACGGGACAGCGGAGCAAGGAGCCCGCCGAAGCGCGACCGACCTTTGAGCTCCAAGGGTTACACCCTTCTACCAAGAGCACCCCCCCTCCGGTGAGAGCAGCGCAAGTGCGGATCAGCGCCCCCACATTGCCGGGGTCCGAGAGCCTCCACCCAGCGAAGACAAACGGACTCTCGAGCAGGTCGTCGGCGCTCCACTCCAGCGGCTCGAAGACCCCCACGAAGCCGCTGCAAGCGGGTACCGAGACCACTCTATCGAGCGACTCGTCGGGAACCAGGTACCACGGAACCCCAGCGTAGCGACGCTCCAACTCCTCCCAAAAGTCGGGACTCTCCCGATGAAGGCTCTCGCTTAAAAGATACTCCCGGGCGAGCTGGCCTTGCTCGAGGGCGCCGAGGACCGCCTGTTTATGCTCCAAGAAGTAAAGACTCGAGCACTTGCCTCCCCCCACCCTCCGCCAACGCTTCCAGATGGGGTTATGACGCCCTGGCCGGATCACCGGGTCAGGCCTGCTCCACGACCAGAGAGCCGAGCCTTCGCGCCACCGATGAGACCGGCTCGCCGAGAGCTTCAGCGTACTCCTCGAGCTGGTCGTAACCGACCGCTCCCACACTGAAGTAGCGAGCTCCTGGGTGGTGGAAGATCAGTCCGCTCACCGATGCGGCTGGCCACATCGCCCCGGAATCCAACAGCTCCATCCCCAGCCGCTCGCGAATATCCAGGCGTCGCCAAAGTCGCTGTTTGAGGATATGGTCCGGGCAGGCGGGGTAGCCCGGCGCAGGTCGAATTCCGCGATAGCGCTCTTTGATGAGCTCTGGAGTGCTCCAGGTCCCGAACTCTTCTAGCCCCCAAGAGACTCTGACTTTGCGATGGACCCACTCGGCGGCAGCTTCCGCGAGTCGGTCGGCCAGAGCCCGACTCATGATAGCTTTATAGTCATCGTGCTCGGCTAACGCTTCCTGGACGAGGTCGTCCACCCCGAAGCCGGCCGAGACGGCGAACACCCCCAGACAGTCGCCCTCCCCCTCCGCAGCGACGTAGTCCGCGAGACTCAAGTAGGGCTTCTCTAGGCTTCGCCGCGTCTGCTGACGGAGCATCGGTAGGCGTTCGCCTTCGATATAGATGCTCTGTCCATCGGAGTGCGCAGGCAAAGAGGCGTACAGGGCCTTGGCGTGGAGCCTCCCTTCTTCCGTCAGTTGGCGCAACAGAGCCTCAGCCTCCTCGAAAACCTGCTGCGCTTCGGGGCGCTCTAGGATCTTCGGATAGACTCCCCGGAGCTGCCAGACTGAAAAGAAAGGCGTCCAATCGATGAGTGCGACCAACTCCTCTAGCGGCACCTCCTCGAAGACCTCGACCTTCGGCACCCCCTCGAATCGCGGAGGGAGCTCCCCTGCCAAGTCCTGGGAGAACGGCCTGCTTTTAGCCTCATCCCAAGCGACCAGTAGGCCCTCTCGCTTAGCCGCAAACCGCTGGCGAAGACGCTCCTGCTCCTCTCCCAACTCCTTCAGATACGACGCTCTGAGAGCGGGGTCCAGGAGTTTCGTACAGACCGACGGTGCCCGGGAGGCGTCTAGGACGTGGACCACTGGCCGTTCGTGGACGGGCGCGATCTTGAGCGCTGTATGGGTCGCGCTGGTGGTGGCCCCACCGATCAAAACGGGCTGCTCGAACCCCTCGCGCTCCAACGCTTCCGCCACTCTCA
>CAZDLH010000373.1:0-3501 GCA_964505925.1 uncultured Burkholderiales bacterium | reverse complement strand
GTTACGGTCAGCGACCTCCCGAACGCCAAGATCTATCACAAGAAGTGCCTGGGAGATCGAGAGAAAACGATAGCCCAAGTTCATCGCTGGGTTCCCGCCATGATCTTGGTCGGGGTCCTCGGTGGCGGCGCGATGAGCCTACTGAACGGCGGCGACGCCGTTGCGCTGGTCCCGATCGTCATTCTCGGCGGCATCACCTTCTTGGTGTACCGGGCCATCATCTCGATGCTCACTCCGAAGTGAGACCCGTCTCAGGAAAGCTCTGCTAGAACCACCTCTTTGAGCTCAGCGAGCACCTGCTCTATCTCGGTGAGCTCGACGCCCTCGGCCATCAGCCGAACCATCGGCTCGGTGCCGGAGGGTCGAACCAGAATCCGGCCGCGATCCCCTAACCGCAGCTCGGCTCGGGTCACCGCCTCGGCGACCTTGGCGTTACCCGCCAGCCTCTCGCGGTCCACCCCCACCACATTCACGAGCTTCTGTGGCAATTCGGGGATCGGCTCCACCAACCGGCTCACCGGTTGGCCTGCACGCTTCACGACTCCGGCGAAAACCAGTCCAGCGAGGATCCCGTCCCCGGACCAGTGGCGGTCGAGGAGCAGAATATGCCCGGACTGCTCCCCCCCGAGAACCGCACCTCGCTGGCGCATCGCTTCGAAAACGTACCGATCTCCCACCGCCGTTCTGAGCGTCTCGATCCCTAGGCTCTGCAATGTCCGTTCGGCCCCCAGGTTGCTCATCACGGTGAAGACCACCAGATTCTGCGCTAGTCGCCCACTCTTGGCTAGATACTCGGCCAAGAGCACCATCATCTGATCCCCGGTCAGAAGCTCGCCGTTCTCAGCCACCGCCAAACAGCGATCCGCATCCCCATCGAAAGCGAAGCCCAGATGGGCCCTCTCCTCTACCACCGCCGCAGCGAGAGCCGAGAGGTCGGTCGAGCCGCAGGCCACGTTGATCTTCTCTCCCAAAGGCTCATCGTGCAGAGTGACCACCTCGGCCCCGGCCTGCTGAAAAGCCCGGCGAGCTATCCCGGCAGCCGCTCCGTAAGCGCAGTCTAGAACGACTTTGAGCCCGTGGAGGGACCCTTCTCCTCGCTCAGCTAGAAACTGGAGATACCGCTCCCGGAACCCTCTCTCGTCGTGCAGTCTTCCCAACCCGATCCCCATCGGTCGCTCTAGCTCACCGGAGCCCGCGATCAGCTCTTCGAGCCTCCGGGCCTGAGCATCGACTAGCTTCTCTCCCCGATGGTCCAACAGCTTCAGCCCGTTGTCCGGTACGGGGTTGTGCGAAGCCGAAAGCATACAGCCGCCATCGGCCCCGAGCTCGCGCACCGCCACAGCCACCGCCGGCGTAGGCAAGATCCCCAGGTCTAGCAGGTCCACCCCCTGGCTCATCAGCCCTGCCCCGTAGGCTCCCATGACCGCGTCCCCCGATACCCGGGAGTCCCGACCGATGACCACTCTGGGGCGAGCCGTCTCGCCTTTCTCCGTACGAAGCTGGTATCCGTGTGCTACCCCGATAGCTAAGACATCGGGCAGCAGAAGACTCTCGTTTACCCTTCCACGAACTCCGTCGGTTCCGAACTTGATCATGACCTAATCACCCTTCTAGCGTTGGCTTCTGCGAGTAGTCGAACACCGACTCCGAAACTCCTCTACGCCCTGGGCGCTTCCGGATCTTCGAGATGGCAACACCTCTACTCAAGGCTTGTCGGTGCGCCTGCCCGCCCCGCGTGAAGCGGGACTTTGCGCCTTAGGCTTAGCGGTGAGCCTTATCGTCACAGCGTCCGGTTCCGTGAGGCTAAAGCCCTCTGGTTTGATCAGAGGTACCGTTCGCTCTTGAGGCTCATCGCTGATCGGGAAGAAGACCGAAACCGTGAGAACCTCTTTGGGGAGTGGGCGATCCTGCTCGTCGTCGAGTCTGAGGCTCACCCTCTCCGGGCTCGCTTCCAGCTCGTAGGTGAAGCCCTCCCGCTGCTCTATTCGAACATTGCCGAACCCTACCGATACCGGGCGTATGGTCTCTTCTCGATAGATGGGAATGGTCGCGACCACCTCTCGAGGGGTGACCCGGATGGTGTTATCGGTACCCATGACCGCGGTACCGTTCTCGTTCTCCGGGATCAGGTTGCTCACCGCTAAAGTGACGGACTGCTCCAGCCCGTCCACCGGCACCACGGCCGTCACCCGTCTCACCTGGGCCACCAGAGCCTCCGGCCCCTGTAGCTTCACGCTCCGGGGGTTGAAGACCGGCTCACCCACCTGGAAGCCGGTCCTCGGAGAGCCGGCCGTCTCGACCGAGACCTGAGCCTCTTTCACCATAGGAGAGGACAGCTTCACATTCACCGAACCGGGCGTCTTAGCTAGGATCTGAACTCCGGGCGGAACCAAGACCTGAACTTCGGGCCAGTGGCTACCCGCGACCATCGACTCGATGTCCACGTAAGCGCGAACGAGACCTTCCCGCAGCTCTCCTACTACGTCTGCGCTCCCTCGAACGATCAACGAGACGGTGTCCGCCGACGATTCGTACGGAATCAGGTTGGAGTTCCCTCCGCGCAGCTCCAGCGGTACCTGAAGCTCCAACTGGCTCATGATGTTCTGAGAGTAGCCGCCCACCGTAACCCGGACGTAAGCCCACAGGATCATCGCGATGACCATAGCCAGAACTTTTAGGCCGGTATTCTTCTTCACGGCTCTCGGCTACCCCGACCCAGCGAGATCGGCAAACGAAGTTTGCTCCGGGTGTCCTTCGATTCGACGGCAAGAAATCGACTGAGCTGAGTCTTGACCTCCCCCTCATCGTCCATCGAGCGTGTGAACACCCCGTCGTGAGCGAGCCGGATCTCTCCGCTCTCCTCGGACACGATCAGCACCACGCAGTCCGACTGTTCGGAAACTCCGAGAGCGGCCCGATGCCGAGTACCAAACTTAGCGTCCATCTCTTGGGATGAGAGGCTCAAATAGCAGCCGGCCGCTACGATGCGCGTTCCTCGGATGATGACGGCCCCGTCGTGCAGCGGGGTCTTAGGATGGAACAGCGAGATGAGCAGCTTGCCGCTCGCCAACCCGTCGATCCTCTCACCGGTCTCGATGAAATCCTCTAGACCGGTCTCGCGCTCCATCACGATCAGAGCTCCGTGCCGCAAGGTGGAAAGCGAAACGGCCGTATAGGCGAGATCGTCGACTAGGGTGGCCAGCTCGCGCCGGTCTATGCGGTGACTCCCTTGGGACGACAGTACCCCTTGTTGACCCAAGCGCATCAGAGCGCGCCTCAATTCGGGCTGGAAGATAATGGGGAGAATGACCGCCAACGATACGAGAAACCAGTTCAGGATATAGCTTAGAGTCTGAAGGCGACCTAGGTGAGCCACGAGCATCAAGGTGAGGATGACCCCCACCCCCTGAATGATCTGTACCGCCCTCGTCTTGTGGATCGCCAGAAGAACGGAATAGATGCAAAGCGCCACCAGAAAGATGTCGAAAATATCGTTGAGCT
>CAZDLH010000372.1:0-3502 GCA_964505925.1 uncultured Burkholderiales bacterium | reverse complement strand
TAGGTGGGGCGCCGTCGCGCTTCCAGGGGCGGTCGCCTTGAGGGCGCCGGTCG
This sequence comes from uncultured Burkholderiales bacterium, assembly GCA_964505925.1. GTDB lineage: Bacteria > Vulcanimicrobiota > Xenobia > Xenobiales > JADMJV01 > JAEXNA01. The sequence goes on along the minus strand of CAZDLH010000372.1, from coordinate 3,449 downwards.
TCTTGAGGGCGACCGCCGCGGTCTCGATCTTGGTCCCGAGCGCGGTCCGGAGCTTGGCGTCGATCGCTTCGACTGCGATCGTAGGAGCCTCCGGCGCCGCCCTTAGGTTTAGGGGGCGGAGGTCCGGACCGCTTCGCTTTATCGGATGGGTTTTTCGGCTTGTTCGAGCGACCTCCGGAGGTCGGCTCTTTCCCTTCGTGCGAAGGGCTCTTATCTGGTGGCGCCATAACGTCTTAACCAATCTACCACGTTCGGAAAACCCTGATCTCGCGCGTGCGATAGGGCTGTCCACCTGTCGCCATCTCGCGCGTTGATGTTCGCTCCCGCCCCTACGAGGGAACGCACTACCTCGAAGTGACCGTGGAACGCCGCGACGTGGAGAGGCGTTCCCTGATTCACCGATTCCCTGACGTTCACCGGAGCGCCTGCACGCACCAGCGCCACGAGCGCTTCGGAATCCCCCTTGAGTGCGGCTTCGTGCTGCGGGGTCCAGCTCTCTTCCCGGGCCACAGGCCATCCCTTGTCCAAGAGCGGCCGCCAGAACTCCGGACCGCGCTCGATAGCTTCATGGAGCAGGCCCCTGCCTTGAAAACGGACCGCATAGAGGCTCTCGACGGACTGTTCCGAGAGCAGGTCTAGCCACTGCTGGGAAGTGCCGTATTGAACCGTATGCCAGGCTTCGGAGTTCCAGTTCTGCTGGGCGCTCGCCGTGCCGGTGACCGGCCAGACGAGCAGGCAAAACAGGAAAAGATGAACGAGAGCGCGCTTCACGTTCCGTACTATATCCCGACTTCGACGATTTGCAAAGGGGCGGTCTTTCGAGTACAGGTGAAACCGAAGTCCGGCCGGAACTGTGCTGGGCGCTCTCTAGCCGGGGTTTCGGTCCGGCTCCTGCAAGCCGCAGTAGATATGGCAAAGCTCTCGCTCAAGGAAAAGCGACGGAGACTGGTTCACAAAACTCGTGGCCTCGGTCGGGAATTTCTGCTGATGAATCTCCTGAACCTCTCGGTGCTCACGGGTAGCGTCATGTTCGTCCTCCTACCGCAGTATCTCCAGACCTCCGGGCTCAGCCGCTGGGAGATCGGGATAGTCGACGGTAGCTTCTGGTTCGTCTCTATCTTCGTCCAGCCGTGGCTCGGTCCCAGACTCGACAAGGACGGCCGAAAACTCTATCTGCTGGTTGGCTCGTTTCTGATGGCGCTGGCAGCCTTTTCGTACGCCTTCATCCCCGTTCGCCTCGAGAGTATGGTGGTCGCTAGACTGATTCACGGTTTCGGCTTCGCCTGCTACCTGACCGCCAGTTGGACCTGGGTGGCCGACTACTCGCCACCCGCCAGAATGGGGGAGTTTTTCGGCATCTTCGGGATCTCCGGACTGACCGCCGGGGCCATCGGTCCTGGGGCCGCAGAGCGCGTGGTCCACCCCGGCGGGGATTATCACTCCCTCTTCTTATGGGGCTCGGGCCTGATCTTTGTGGGATTTCTCCTGGTCTGGACCCTATCGGATCATCGGGTCGAGGTGAAGAGTCGCCGGACTGGGCCCAGCTTCTTCCTACTTCTCGGCTCCCGGTCGCTCCGGGGTACGGTGCTCGGGTCCATCGCTTTTGGGGTCGGTACGGGCAGTATCTTCGCCTTTATCGCACCCTATCTGGACACGCTCAATATCGAAGGGGTCGGTCCGCTGTTCGCCTGTACTACCATCGCTTCGGGGGTCAGTCGAATCTATGCGGGTCGGCTCACAGACCGGCTCGGTCCGGCCTCCATGGTAGGGCCCTCGCTCCTCCTTTTGGCCCTTGGTGTGGTCGGGCTCGGGCAGGTCGCTTTCGCCGGCCTCTGGGCCAAGACGGTGCTGGTCCTTTCCGGGCTGGCTATCGGGCTGGGGTACGGGGTCGTCTATCCGGCTTTGAACTCCATCGCAGTCCAGCGGCTTTCCCAGAGGTCGCGGGGTCGGGGTCTGGCTCTGGTTACAGCGGCGGTCGACAGTGGGAGCACCACGGGTGCGGGTCTCTCCGGCCTCGTCAGTCATCACTACGACTACACCTCGGCGTTTCGCGCCGTAGCCTTCGTAGTAGTGCTGCTCCTTTTGCTTTTTCTCTGGGCAGAAAGAAGCAACAGTCGCCGGGGGAAACGCGCCGGTAAGCGTTCCGAGCCTAAAGCTCCTTAGGGGGCGGCCAGGTCAGGAGAGGCGGCTGCGACCCGACGTGGGGAAAAGCTCTGCGATCCTAGCCGGCAGCTCCCGGGTGGTTTGAACTTCGAGGGCGGCCCCCAGTTCGCAGGCGGCCCCGGGCATGGAGGAGACAGCGGCGGTAGCGGTCGACTCGACGATAGTATGACCGCCGGCGCGGCGTAGTTCCAGCAGACCTTGGGCGCCATCTCGCCCCATCCCGGACAGCACGACCCCCACGCAGTTCTTGGCGTGATGGTGAGACAGCGAGCGAAAAAGCCTACTGGCGGAAGGGCAGTGTCCCGCTTCCGGCTCGGAGTCGGTCAAGGCCATCGTGAAGTGACCGATCTCTAAGTGTTGTCCGTAGGGTGCGATATAGACTCGCCCCTCCATCAACGGCTCACCGCTTTCGGCTACCTTCACCGGCCAACCGGATACCTGTTCGAGCCAGCGGGCGAACGGTAGAGCTCCTCTGGGCGGTAGGTGCTGAACGATGAGGCAGAGCAGTTTTCGGGTCACTATCCGCTTGAGGATCGCCTCCACCGTGGAAGGAGCCCCGGAGGAGGCCCCCAGAGCCAGAATCTTCTTGGACGGGAGGTGGAGCCGTCGCTCTACCGAGGCGCGCTTTCGGCGTATCACTTTCACCTGACTCATCAGCACTAATCGGTCCGCAAGTCGTTCAAAAGCGCCCTCTTCGTACTGCCCCAGCCGTCCGAGCTCGAGAACGTCGGTGGCTCCGCTCATTTCAGACTGGACCTTTTGAGCCTCGGAACGATGGTAGTACAGCACCGACGGAAGCGAGACGTAGGAGAGGAACTCGTCGACCGTCTCCGGGCCCGAGCGACCGGGAAGCGATACGTTCAAAGCCACCACATCGAACGCTTGTAGACCGCCCCTTAGGAGGAGCTCTTCTCCAGTTCGAAAGACCGCTACTGAAGCGAAACGGGGATCGTTTTCCAGGGTCGTTCGAATGCGGCTTCGATCACCGGCATCCCCCTCTACAACAGCACACTTGATCACGCTAAAAGTACCTGGATGAGCTCGAGAAGGGCCGACTCCGAAAAGTTCTGTTTACCGAGACAGCGATCGGCACCCAACAAAGAAGCGTGCTCGAAGGTGGCGACATCGTTCACCGAGGTGAGCAGAATGAAGGGGATCTCCGCGGTCTTTCGCTCGGCGCGGACCTCTTGAAGAAAGGCCAGTCCGTCCATCTGCGGCATCTGGAGGTCCGATACGATCAAGTCGATTCTGCGCAGCTTTAGGACCTCGAGGGCCTCTAGGCCGTT
>CAZDLH010000371.1:0-3515 GCA_964505925.1 uncultured Burkholderiales bacterium | reverse complement strand
GAAAAGGAGAGTTCGTCCCCATCGTCGTGGGCGAAGAGGCGACCCACCCGGCTCGAGCGGCCAAGTGGATCTCGAAGGCTGGGTCTGAACACCAGTGGATCCCCGGCAAAGTGAAGCCGGGGGCAGCGCTTCCGCTTAGCGTGGAAGAGTTCCAGACCTTGTACGCTTTGAACCGCGAGATCCCCCAGGATCTAGAAAAGGACCTCAGCCAGCCGCTACCGGAGTTGGCCGAACTGCTGACCGAGGGAACCTTTCGAAGCCTCACCGAGCGGATCGCGACTCTGACCGCCGCCAAGGAGGACCGAGTCGGGGACCTCTGGTCTCACGCGGATCAGACCGGCGAGGACCTAGACCGGCTCCTGGAAAACAGCGAGCGAGTGGCCGCCACCGTCGCCGACGAGAGCCGAGAGTGGGCTCTCGAGTGCATGCGCGTCGGTATCCTGGGCGGTAGCCACCGCGACCCGTGGGACCAGCTAGTCGACTTTCTAGAGAGCACTTCGTCGGAGATCGCGCGCTATCAAGCCCACATCTTAGAGACCGGCGCCGTCGTCAACCTGGACCTTCCGCTACAGTTTCTGACCCAGGTCGGGCAAGAGATACTGGCCCACCTGAAGGCCAATAAGAATATCAACATGCTCACCTTCTTGAGGTATCCGAACTGGAAAACGTTCATCTACGGAACCCAGGTGAGCGGTCGCTACCCCGAGAGCGCCGACGACATCCAAGCGATCCTCTCGGCCCTAGAGATCGGCAATCTGCGGGAGACCTTGAAGGTCCGTTGGCAAAAACAGATGGAGCCGCGGGGGGCCGATCCGTTCGACCAGATGGGCGACGAGCCCGAGAATATCGCTCTTCGGTATGTGACTCCGATGCGCGACGCCCTGGCCTGGCACCAGACCACCTATCAAGAGCTGCTCACGGTAACCAGCGAGGCTGGGCTCAACTGGGAAGTCCTCCTGGACAAGATCCCGGCGGACCCGTCGCTGTACGGTGAGCTCAACCGCATCAGAAAAGCGCTGGGGGATCCGTTGGCCAAAGCCGTCGAAGCCCGGCGTCAGCGGCTCGAGCTCGAGCGCGTCCACCAGAGGCTCTCCGATCAAGAGCGCTATCTCGCCACCTTCGGGACCGGCCAAGAGACCGACACCGGGGGGATCATCGAACGCCTTCGAGGCGCCACCTCCCAGCGCTCCGTGGGAGACTACTCCCGGGCCTTCAACTGGCTCTCCCAGCTGTACTCCTTGGCCGAGCCGGTCAAGCGCCGGAACGGTCTGCTAGAGCGACTCTCGACGGCGGCCCCCGACTGGGCCAAAGATATCCGCGAACACCGCACCCCCCACGACGCTGCCGAACCTCCGGGCTCGGTGGTCGACGCCTGGAACATGGCCCAGTGGTCCCAGGAGCTCCAGCGCCGGCAGGAGGTCGATTTCGACAAGCTTCAGAGCGAGACGAACCGACTCAGAAACCAGCTGAGGGCCGCCACCGCTAACTACGTGGAGAACCGAACCTGGTCCAGCCAGCTCCGGCGGACCGGAGTAAGGCAGCAGCAGGCGCTGGTGGGTTGGCTCGACCTGATGAGAAAGATCGGGTCCGGGCGGGGCAAGAGGGCGCCTCGCCTCAAGGCCATGGCCCGGGAGAAGCTCGGGGAGTGCCGCGACGCCGTCCCCGTCTGGATCATGCCTTTGACCCGCTTGGCCGAGAGCTATCACCCCGGCGAGTCGATGTTCGACGTGGTCATCTTAGACGAGGCCAGCCAGTGCGAGATCACCGGCCTTCTGGCCTTCGCGCTGGGCCGGGAAACGCTGGTCGTGGGCGACCACGAACAGGTCTCTCCGGATGCGGTGGGCCTGTCCTTCCAAGCTGTCGAAGCTCTGATCGAAGAGTTCTTGACGGACATCCCCAACAGCGAGCTGTACGACGGGAGAACCTCGGTCTACGACCTCGCTCGGCAGAGCTTTTCTGGATCCATCAGGCTGCTGGAGCACTTCCGCTGCGTAGATGAGATCATCGCCTTCTCGAACGCCCTCTGCTACCAGGGCGAGATCCAGCCGCTGCGGGAGGCTTCCCGACTCCTGATCAAACCGCCCACCGCCGTGGTCCGGGTAGAAAACGGCGAATCGAACAAGAAGGTCAACCAGAAAGAGGCTGAGATGATCGCAGCCCTGGTCCTGTCTTGCATCGAACAGCCCGAGTACGAAGAGGCCTCCTTCGGCGTGATCTCGATGGTCGGGGAAGAGCAGGCGCTGGCGGTGGACAAGGTTCTGATGAAGAACATGGACCTCACCGAGTACCAAGAGCGCCGCATCGTCTGCGGAAACGCCGCTCAGTTCCAAGGGGACGAGCGCGACGTCATCTTCCTATCGCTCGTAGAGGATTGTGAACCGGGCGAGCAGCTGCCGCTACGGGCTTCGGAGAACTTCGTCAAGCGCTTCAACGTGGCCGCTAGCCGGGCTCGGGATCAGATGTGGGCGGTCCACTCTCTGGACCCCGAAACCCAGTTGAAGGACGGCGATCTGCGCAAGCGGCTCCTAGAGCACGCCCAGGACCCCGAAAAAACCATCAGAGAGCTTCAGGAGAGCACCGTAGACGAGCGCTCCATCGCCGATGAGGACCCCGAATTCCGGTATCAGTTCCGCATCCGACGCGGCCTAGAGAAATCCGGTTATAAGGTTCTGGTGGACCAGGAGGTCGGGAACTATCGTTTGGACCTGGTGGTCGAAGGTAAGGGCGGCCGAGTGGCCATCACCTGCGACGGAGCCAACGAGCACCCTCCGGAACGGCTAGCCCGCTCACTGGAGAGGGAGGCGGTCCTCGAGCGGCTCGGCTGGAAATTCCTGCGCGCTCGGGCCTCGAGCTACTATCTGGACCCCGACAAGACCGTCGAGTGGGTGCTTGAGCGCCTCGAAGAGCTGGAGCTCGAGCCTCCGGAAAAACCCGCCGAGGACGAGGCCCGCGAGCACTCTCAGGAGCTGCTCCAAAGAGTGCTCGACCGAGCCCACGAGATCCTGGCCGAGTGGTACAAGACGGAACCCGCGGTCGAAGCCCCGAGCGAAGAGCCCGACGAGGGTGTGAGCGCGGCGGCCAGCGCGATCTTGAACCGCTCCGGTCCGAAGAAGACCTCGAGCATCGCTGCTCGCTTGGAGAAGCGGATCAAGAAGATCCGCTCGCTATCGCCTAAAGCCCAGGACGAAGACACAGAAGAGACCGGTTCCGAAGAAGAGTCTTCGGAGCGCTCGAGCAGCCCGCTGCGCGCCAGAGGGCGTCTAGCGGGAGGGAAAAAGCGCCTCTCGGGCTGGCGAAACCTGATCCCGCTGCAGAAGGGCGACGCCGGTGGCAAAGGCGCCGGCGACCGAACTCCGAGCGACGGCGAGCCCGCCGACGAAGACGAGCAAGAGGAGTCTTAGCTGCAGAGCGCTCAGGGTGAGCCGGGAACCCGGGCCACATGAACGGTGACGATCCCCCCGCTCAAAGGGTGGATGGAGACCTCCCTCAGCCCTCCCTGAACCATCGAGTCGGCG
>CAZDLH010000370.1:0-3534 GCA_964505925.1 uncultured Burkholderiales bacterium | reverse complement strand
AGCCGATACCACCGAGAGGACTAAAAACGCTAACAAAACTGTACGAAGCATATTCACCTGAGTCTGTTCTCCTAACCAGATCCGGACCCTGCAGGACCACCGGAATTTATGGAAAAATATTCAAATCCCATGATATACACCCTAGGGGCCCTAGCTCCCAAACTTGCAAATTCCGCCTTTGTTGCTCCCAGCGCCCAAGTTATTGGACTCGTCGAACTCGAAGAGGAGGCCTCCGTCTGGTTCGGTGCCGTTGTGCGAGGCGACACCGAGCCGATCCGCGTGGGCCCTAAAAGCAACCTCCAAGACGGAGTGATCGTGCACACCGACCCAGGTTATCCCTGCCACATCGGTCGGGAGTGCGTAGTGGGACACCGAGCGGTGCTCCACGGCTGCCGTCTGGGGGACGGCGTCTTGGTGGGTATGGGGGCGGTCGTGCTCAACGGCGCAATCCTGGAGGACGAGTGCGCGGTGGGTGCCGGCGCGCTGGTGGCGGAAGGTGCGATACTCGAGCGCGGTTGGCTCTACCTCGGGGTTCCGGCGAAGCCCCGCCGGGCGCTCACCGAGCGCGAGCGAGCTGCCACCCGGGAGGGTGCGGCTCGCTACGTAGCCCGAGCTCGCCACTTTCAAGACAGCCTGTCGCCTCTTCCCGGCCGATCCCCCACGCCAGGCGAGGCCCTCGACTAGCCCGACACGGGCCAGACGAGAGCCTCCCGGGAGACTCTCAGCCGACCTAGAACGGATAGCGCCCGAGAGCCACGGCCTTCTCCGCCAGCTTTCTAATAGGTACCGCGGTCGGCCCGGGGAGCTGCTGAGCTAAGAGAGCGTCGATCACAGACAGGTTCTTACCTAGCTCCTTCGGATCCTCGAGGACGTCCGCTAGGAGAGTACGGGCCCGACTGCGGATCCGATCGGCCGACTGTTGGGCGAACACGGTTACGGTATCGCGCTCGAGCTCGGTCTTCTCTTCCCCTCGTTCGTCGATCAGCTTCGCACAACGCATGACCGCGCTATCCTGGGCGAACACCTCCATCACCATGTCGGCGATGGCCATCATCTGCTCTTGGTGCTTTTGATCCGGAGAGTCGCCACCGATGATATTCACCGCCAGCCCGGCCGCCAGGAGGACCGCCTTCCGGCTCGCTCGCGCTAGGGCCACCGGCCCGGCCAGCGGCCCCTCCGCCGACTCGCGAAACTCTCCGGCCTGAAGTTCGGCCTGCAGCTTCATCAAGCGCTCCATAAGGGGAAGCCGACCCTGCATAGCTCGCTTCAAGAGCATCCCGGTGATGGTCAGGCGGTTGATCTCGTTGGTCCCCTCGAAGATACGGTTGATCCGTGCGTCGCGGTAGGCGCGCTCGGCGGGATACTCCTGGCTGTAGCCGTAGCCGCCGAAGATCTGGACCGATTCGTCCACCACGAAGTCGAGCTGCTCCGAGCACATCACTTTCAAGATAGAGCACTCGATCACGAACTCTTCCATAGCCTGCTGTCGGCCCCGAATGTCCCCGGCCTCCACGCCCGTGATCCGATCGTGGATAAGGCCCGCGGTTCGGTAGTTCATGGCGTCTCCGACCCAGCACTCCACGACCATCTGCCCGATCTTCTGCTGGATCGCTCCGAACTCCACCAGCGTTTTACCGAACTGGGTTCGCTCTTTGGCGTAGTTCACCGCATGGTTTAAGGCGAACTTCGCCTGGGCTATGCACCAGGCACCCAGATTAAAGCGACCGAGGTTCAAGGTGTTCAGAGCCACTTTGTGACCCTGGCCCACCTCACCGATCACGTTCTCTACCGGCACCTTTACACTATCGAGATTCAGCGCTGTGGTGGACGAGCCGTTCAGGCCCATCTTCTTCTCCTCGGCCGCCGGCGAGAAGCCCTCCCACGCCGTCTCGACCGCAAAACAGGTGAACTTCTCTCCGTCCACCTTAGCGAACACCATCGCCAAGTCCGCGAACCCGCCGTTGGTGATCCACATCTTCGACCCGTTCAAAATGTAGTGGGTCCCGTCTTCGGAGAGGGTCGCTTTGGTTCGGGCCGCCAGCGCGTCGGAGCCGCTATGGTTCTCCGTGAGGGCGTACGAGGAGATGAGCTCTCCGGAAACCAGCTTCGGAAGATACTTCGCCTTCTGCTCTTCGGTGCCGAAGTATAAGAGCGGAGCTGTTCCGATACCGGTGTGGGCTCCGTAGGTTACCGAAAAGGAGGCCAATCGAGAGACCTGCTCACCGATCAGCATCAGGGATAGGAGATCCAGCTCCATCCCGCCGTAGGCCTCGGGGATCTCCGCCCCCAGCAGTCCGAGCTCGGCCGCGTCGATGAGCGTGCTCTTAATGAAAGGCAGGTCCTTGCCTTCGATCCGGTCGATGTTCGGCATGATCTTGTCTTCCATGAAAGAAGACACAGTGTCGCGGATCATGCGGTGTTCCTCAGAGAGGTTGTCCGGTGTAAAGAGACCTTCCGTGCTGGATTCTCCCAGCAAAAAGCCTCCGCCCATCCTCTGGTGTGCGAGCGTCTCTGGTGTCAAAGCGTTCCCCTTTTCCCACTCTGCCGAGCACTGCTATCGAAGCGCGAGCACCGGCATCCGACGCCTTAGCTCGCCCTCCGCTCAGTCCGACTAGGGCGTCCTAAACACCCGCCGAGCCACGCCGGCTCCGCCCGCTTGCCCAAAGGATGTCGACCTCCCCTCGAAGAGCGACTAGTTTACTTGTAAATCATATCTAAGTTCTCGGACTTTTTCCGGATACCCCCTAACCTCCACCAAAAAAGGGGGCATCCATCCTCTTGTGAAAGTTCGCCGTATGAGGCTTCAGCAAAGCGCAGCGACCTGCTTTTGGGTTCTGCTCTTCTCCTTACTCCTGCCCACCGCGGCCATCGCCCAAGACAGCCTGATCGTAGGTGGGGAACGCGCCGGTCCCTACCGCCTTGGAATGCCGTTCCAACAGGTGGTCGAGAGGTTGGGCAGCCCTACCTCCGTGGTGCCCTCGGACAGCTCCGAGGGTACCAGTACTCGCATCTATCGGCCTCAGAAGCTGGCCTTCTTGGTGGACTCCGAAGGGAAGGTGCTGGGTATTACGGTGGCAACCCCAGGGTGGAAGACCGATCGAGGGTTCGGCATCGGTGCGCCCGTGATGGCCTTCGAAGAGACCTTCGGCCGGGGGCTCAAACGCGGTCCTCAGAGCTTAGCCTACCCCCAGCATGGCCTCAGCGTCTCCTTCGAAGACGGCCTGGTGCACACCATCTACATCGTCAAGAAAGATCAGGTCCAGGCCGGTCGGGGCGACCACCTCGTGATCGGCGGCCTAAGGGCTGGCGAGATCCGGCTCGGCAGTTCGCAAGCAGACCTCCGACAGCTGTTGGGCACGCCCACACAGACCCAAGGCGCACAGCAAGAGATCTGGGTCTATCCCGAGCTGGGAGTCCGACTAGCCTTCGTCGGCGACCGCCTCCACCTGATCGGCATAAGCTCCGGCGATTGGGTCACCCCCAACGGCCTGAAGATCGGTCGTCCCTTCCAAGAGATGAAAAGGGAGCTGGGCT
>CAZDLH010000369.1:0-3552 GCA_964505925.1 uncultured Burkholderiales bacterium | reverse complement strand
CCCGGGACCTCCTGCGCACATCTGCCTACGCAGCCGTATGTGTGGAAGGCGTTTCGGTAGGAGCGTTTTACCCCGACCGCCCCGGTTCTATTCATTCGACTGCGGGTCTCCCCCCAGCGCTCTCTTTTCCTCACGAATGCCGTCTTCTGCGCAGGAGCTTACCCCTCAACTTGAAACTGCCGAGAATGGCACTTCTACTGCTCTACATCAGCCTCGCCTTGAGCGTCTCGTTTCTGTGTTCTATCTTGGAGGCATCGCTGCTGACGATCTCTGCTGCCTCGGTACACGCAGCGAAGGCGCGAAACGAGTCTTGGGCAATCAAAATGGAGGCCCTCAAACAGGATCTGGACCGCCCCCTCTCGGCCATCTTGACCCTGAACACGGTGTCCCACACTATGGGCGCGGCCGGTTCCGGAGCCCAGTACGTGAGGGTCTACGGCAATCACGGGGAGGCCGCCTTCGCCGCGCTTTTGACCCTAGCCATCCTGGTCCTCACCGAGATCATTCCCAAAACGCTAGGGGCGAAGTACGCTGAGTTCTTCGCCAAGCCCACCGCTCACCTGCTGCCTATCCTCGATAAGCTACTCCTGCCGCTGGTCTGGTTCTGCGGCATTATTACGAAGCTGGTGACCTTTGGAGGGACCCCAGGCAAACCGGCCCACCGAGAGGCTCTCCTGGCCACCGCGGCCATGGGCGAAGAAGACGGCGAACTTCGCAAAGAAGAGAGCACCGTCGTCCGCAACGTGCTGCGACTGGCGGAGATGACGACCGAAGACATCATGACTCCTCGGTCCGTGATGTTTATGCTGCCCGCCACCAGCACCCTCGACGACTTCATCGAGGGGATCTCAAAGAAGCCGTACTCCCGCATCCCGGTGTACGACGAGAGCCGCGACGACATCATCGGGATCGTGCTCCGCTCGGAAGCGCTGCTGGCAGCCATCAAAGAGGAGGTCTGGAACTTCGAAGCCCACCGCCGACCTCTGATCCGAGTCGAAGCGAGCAAGCCGCTAGACGCACTGATGCGCCGCTTTCTCCAAGAGGGGCACCACATCGCGCTCGTCACCGACAGCTTCGGCACGGTCACCGGCTTAGTCACCCTCGAAGACATTCTCGAGACCGTGGTGGGAGTCGAGATCATGGACGAAAGCGATCAGGTCGCCGACCTCCAGGAGCTGGCCCGACGCCTCTGGCGGGAACGGGCCGATAAAAAGGGGATCGATGCCGACAAGATCGTGCAGGCCAAGCCCGCCAAACCGTAGGAGTCCGGCCCCCTACAAGGTCCTGAAGCCGAAGTAAAAATCAACATCTCCTGACCCCGTAGCTCAGCTTTCTGGCTATTAGTCAAATAATCTTTTGACCATTTGACCAAGAGCTGCTAAGAATAGGTTAAGGAGATCGATATGGCTAAACCTATCCATCAACACACCGCTCGAATCGGACAGGCCCTGTCTAGCCCTACCAGGGTTCGCGCCCTCAATCTGTTGGCCCAACGAGCCTGGAGCGTCAAGGAGCTAGCCGCGGAGCTCAAAGCGAGCCTGGCGCTCACCAGCGCCCACCTTAAAACGCTGCGGGAGTGCCACCTCGTACGGCACGCGAAGGTCGGAAGAGAGCTCTGGTGCGTGGTGAGCGATCTGGAGGTTCTGGCCCTCATCAGCTCCCTCAACCAGGCAGCCGTCACCCTACTACCCGAAATGCGGGAACTGGCAGCCCGCTCCCGGGAAGACCCCCACCTTCTCAAAGATGTGAACCTCGAAGAGTTCTATCAGCAGCTGATGCAGGACGCCTTTCATCTCGTCGACCTGCGCCCCCGAAAAGAGTTCGACCTCGATCGCCTTCCGAAGGCGGTCAGCTACCCTGCCCGGGAACTCGACACCCTCGATCTTAGCCCTCTAAGAGACGGCCGGAGCGTCGTCGCCTACTGCCGGGGACCCTGGTGCGACATGGCGATCCGAGGCGTACGCCGACTCAACGAAGAGCGGATCGAAACCTCGCGGCTGGCTGCTGGAATCATCGACTGGAAGCTGCACCGTCTTCCGCTGGGGTAATCGTCAAAAAACTGCCGTCTTCCACTGCACACCCAACAGCCGAACCGACACCAAGGAGACCTCATGAAATTTACCAGAAGACAACTACTAGCTCACAGCGGCGCCCTCGGACTCGGACTACTGCTCGTTCCCAGCCTGGGTACAGTAGCCCGCGCAGAACCGAACAGCATCGAAGCCTCAGGAACTGGAGCCTTCGCCAAGGGGGCTTTCGGAGAGGAGTCGAGCTTGGTGTTAGAGACCGTCGAGGCTGGCGGCCTAGCCCACTACTCCTACTTTATCGCCGACAGGGCTGCCGGCCAAGCGGCGGTCATCGACCCCCGGCGTGATGTCGACGTCTACTTGGAACTCGCCGATCGCTACGAAGTCGAGATCGTCTACTCCTTGGAGACTCATATCCATGCTGACTTTCTGTCTGGAGCCCGGGAGCTTGCCGCTCGGACCGGAGGAGCATCTCAGATCGCCGCCAGCATCGAAGGTGGAGCTCACTACGGGTTCAGAGTCGACCGCGAACTCTCCCACCGAGACGAGATCCGGATCGGTGAGATCACACTGACCGCCCTGCACACCCCAGGTCACACTCCAGAACACCTCTCTTTTCTCGCCTCTCGAGCAGGGCTCGACAGCGAACTTCTGGGGCTCTTTACTGGAGACTTCCTTTTCGTGCGCTCCATCGGCCGGCCGGATCTCATGGGCGTGGAGAACACCGATCGCTTGGCCAAGCTCCTCTACCAAACCGCCCAGGACGGCTACCGCGATCTCCCCGACAGCCTCGCTATCTATCCGGCCCACGGCCCCGGCTCCCCCTGCGGAGCGGGCATTCAGGGGGTCACCGGACAGCCCACCCTAGGCGAAGAGCGAGCCAGCAATCCGTACCTCAACCTCAAGAATGAACAGACCTTTATCGACACTTTGCTCCAGGCCCAGCCTCCGGTCCCTTACTACTGGCCCCGCATGAAAAAACTGAACGCCGCTGGCCCCGAACTCCTCAAGGATCGACTGCAGGTTCGAGCGCTCCCCCCAAAAGAGCTCGCGTCTTTGATAAAAGGTGGCGGCTTACAGGTTCTCGACACCCGTCAAGCCTGCGCTTTTGCCGGTGGACATATCCCTGGGGTTCTCAATATCGGCTACGACCCGGTGATCTCCTTATGGGGGGGATGGGTCCTCGATCCCGAACGCCCGTTAGCCTTGGTGGTACCCAACGAGGGCCGAGCCGAAGAGGTAGCGGCATGGCTATCTCGAGTAGGTCTCGAAAAGAACATCGTAGGGGCCGTCTCCGGAGGTATGAAGGGCTGGATCAACGAGGCCCTACCCTTCGAGAACTTCCCAACCATGTCGGTCCACCAAGTCAAAGCCGCCTTCCCCTCCGATGAGTTTCAACTGCTCGACGTACGGCAGCCCTCCGAGTGGGACTCAGGTCATCTGCCGGGCGCTCAGTACATCTTCCTACCGGAGCTTGAGAAGCGACAGAACGAACTCGACAGAGATCGCCCGATCGTTTTGTACT
>CAZDLH010000368.1:0-3564 GCA_964505925.1 uncultured Burkholderiales bacterium | reverse complement strand
GGCAGCTGGGCCTCGCCGCCCATAGTGGGGGAGTTCACGTGAGTGATACCGGTCTCTATTCGGTCTAGGAAACGAAAGACCGTATCGGTGTTGCGAGTGTAGATCGACGAAGTCAAACCGTACTTCACTCCGTTTGCAACGTCTAAAGCTTCTTCAAAACTGTTGACTCGCAGGATCGCGAGCACCGGTCCGAAGAGCTCTTCTTGGGCTAGAAAACTGTCGGGCTGGACCCGGTCGAACACCGTTGGTGCTACGAAGTAGCCGCGGTCGTACGGACTTTGGGTCAGCCGTTCCCCTCCGCACAGAAGTTCGCCGCAGCGGGGATCGGATTTGGCCTGCTCGAGCCCTTCCAGTACGCTTTTCATCTGCTCTTCATCTACGATGGGCCCCATCTCGGTCTTGGGGTCTAGCCCGTCTCCGATCCTGAGAGCTTTCGCTTTGGCGACCAGTTTTTGGGTGAATTCATCGGCTACGCTCTCCATGACGATAGCGCGAGAGGTGGCGGTGCACCGCTGTCCGGTGCTGCCGAACGCTCCTTGGACTGTGGCCTCGACCGCTAGGTCGATATCGGCGTCCTCGAGGACAACGATGGGGTTCTTGCCCCCCATCTCGCACTGCACCTTGACTCCCCGTTTGGCCCCGTCGTGGTAGAGTCGCTGCCCCACGGGGTTGCTTCCGGTAAACGAGAGAGCCTTCACGAGAGGGTGGTTCACGATGGTGTCTCCCACGCTGCTGCCTCGACCGATCACCAGCTGGAGCACACCGGGTGGTAGCCCAGCGTCGTGGAGCATCTCGACGATCAGGCAGGCGGTCTTCGGGGTACAGGTGGCGGGCTTGAAAACCGCGGTGTTACCGGCGATGAGAGCCGGCGTCAGCTTCCAGACCGGGATCGCCACGGGGAAGTTCCACGGGGTGATCAGGCCGACGACCCCCATCGGTTCGCGAACGGTGTAGGCCAGGGTGTTCGGGAGCTCCGAAGGGATCGTTCTACCGCCGAAACGTCGGCCTTCTCCGATCATAAACTCAACGATATTGAGGGTCTTTTGAACCTCACCGAGAGCTTCGGGTAGCCGTTTCCCTTCCTCGAGAGTGAGGGCGAGCGCTAGCTCTTCCTTGCGCTCTTCCATTATCTGATGGAATCTCCAGAAGATCTTGGCACGGGCTGGCGCGGGTGTGGCTCGCCAAGACGGGAAAGCCCGATGGGCGCTCTCGATGGCCGCCTCGGTCTCCTCTTTGCCGATGAGGTAGGTAGTGCCGACCGATTCTCCGGTGGACGGGTTGATGTTCTCTACCGTAGGGGCTCCCTCGGCGGGAACGAAGGCGCCGTCTATATAGGAGAGGAATCGGTTGGCGGCGCGGAGAGTGTTGCGGGTGGCTGTTTCGAGCATGTGAGGACTCCTGAGTGCAGATTGCGGGTTATGGCGGGCTCTGTTCTCGTCTGCTTGGGGAGGCTCCTTGTCGGCCGCACCCCCCGATGCGATCTGGGAAAAAAGAAAAGCCCCGCCGAACATGCGCTGTTCGAGCGGGGCAGTGCGCTAGGGAGAGCTACGGTCCGACCCGGACGAGAATGTGTCGATTCGGTCGCTGCTTGCCGTCGAGGAAAGCGTAACCTTCAAACCGATCGGGGGCAGTCTTCCTGAGTTCAAACCAAGCTGTACCGTACTGGTGCCAGTCGGAGTGAAATCCCCATCGCATCCCGTCAAACCGATGTCCGAAGGTGCGGAAATCCGACTGGGGGAAGGTGATCGGCGCGATGTCTATAGGGGTCACTCGGTAGTCCCCTTCCGCCTGCTCGAAACGGAAGGTGGCCAGATAGATGGGGGTGCCGTTGTCGATAACGTACTGCTTCCAAGTTCCGGCGGGGCTATCGGCCGTCACGCGGCATTCGATAGTGGGTTTCGGCTGGAAGTGGTCGACGACCAGCTGATAAGCCCCCAGCGAGGCTACCAAGAAGGCCAAAGACAGTAGGAGGGGGCGAAATCTAAAATGACTCATACCATGAGTATACGGACTTTGGGCCCGAATCTCAACCGAAACTTCCGGTTTTATAGGCGGTTTATCGTGGGCTTCGTCAGGGAAGTCCGGCGACAGGCGCGCTGCAGTAGGTCTGTAGATGGGTCGAAAGGCGGTGCGAGCCGGGGGTGGCTCACTGCTCCATAATGGTACTGGCCAGCTCGGCTAAGGGGGAGCGCTCCCCCTTTATCAGGGTCACGTGAGCCGCCATCTTCTCGCCTCGAAACCTCTCGACGACGTGGGTCAAGCCGTTGGAAGTGCAGTCGAGGTAGGGCGAATCGATCTGGTAGGGATCACCGGTCAGGATCAGCTTGGTTCCGTGCCCGGCGCGGGTGATGATGGTTTTAACTTCGTGCGGGGTTAAGTTCTGACTCTCGTCGACGATGATGAACTGGTGGGGGAGACTGCGCCCTCGTATGTAGGTGAGAGCCCGGATGTCTAGTACGTTGCTGTCCATCAGGTAGTCGAGCTTCGACCCGCCGCTCCTCGGCTTTCGCTCGCCTTCGTTGAGAAGGAACTCGAGGTTGTCGAAGATCGGCTGCATCCAAGGGGCGAGCTTCTCCTGTTCTGAGCCGGGAAGGTACCCGATGTCTCGGCCCATAGGAACGACCGGCCGATAGACCGAGAGGCGTCGGTGGGTCTTGTCGTTCACGACCTTCTGAAGTCCGGCTGCGATGGCGAGTATGGTCTTTCCGGTACCAGCTTTGCCCGCTAAGGTCACCAGAGGGATGTCGTCGTCGAGCAGCACATCGAGAGCGTAGCGCTGCTCGCGGTTGAGAGGGCGGATCCCCCAGATATCGTGGCGCGGGTCCCGCAGCAGTTCGAACCGCTGGCCATCGAAACGTCCGAGGGCGGTCACCGAGGGGGACTCTTGGCTCACGAGCATCAGGAACTGGTTCGGATAGAGCTTCTGTTCGGACGGAAAACTGCCGTTGATGTTCAGCGTTTTCTCTCGATAGACCCGGTCTATCAACTCTTGGGATACCGTGATCTCGGCGTGTCCGGTGTACATCTCGGACGGCTCGACCAACTGGTCGGCTCGGTAGTCTTCAGCCAGGAGCCCTAGCGCTTCGGCTTTGACCCGCATGTTGATGTCTTTCGAGACCAGGACGACCTTCCGCTCGGGGGCGGCATCCTTAATCCGAACCCCGGAGGCGAGGATGTGGTTGTCCGCGTTATTCTGAAACCCGGCGGGAAGCAGCTTCTCTCGGTTCTGGAGGATCTTGGTGTCCACCAGGAGAGTGCCGCCGTTGTCGAGGGTGACCCCCTCGAAAAGATGGCCCCGATTGCGGAGCTCGTCGAACATACTTATGATGCGCCGGGCGTTCCGGTTGATCTCCAGCGAGCCGCGCTTGAAGTCGTCGAGCTCGTCGAGCACGACGATCGGGATCACGACCTGATTGATCCCGAAGCTATAGAGCGCTTCCGGTCGGTGCAGGAGCACGCTCGTGTCGAGGATATAGACTTTCGGTTCTGGGCTCAATGGGCTCCTCCGAATCAGCTGTTCTTCACGAATTCGAGATACTTTTCGACTTCCCACCGGCTGCCGAT
>CAZDLH010000367.1:0-3565 GCA_964505925.1 uncultured Burkholderiales bacterium | reverse complement strand
GAGAGCTCCCGAAAGATCCAGGGATTCACGAGCGCGCCACGAGCCGCCATCGCGCCCGCCAGACGACTGTGCCGAAGACGGTCTTCGGCTTCGAAGTGGGTCAGGATGTCGCCGTTACCCCAGACCGGAACAGGAGAAAGCTCGGCCATCTGCCGGATCGTCTCCCAGTCGGCGGCTCGGGAGTAGCGCTGCTCGCGGGTCCGACCGTGAATAGTGATCCCCGCGACTCCTGCATCGACGGCCGCGGTCACGGTGGAAGCGATAGTGATCTTGTCCTCCGAGTAGCCGAGGCGAAGCTTGACCAGGACCGGGATCCCAACCGAGCGCACCATCGCTGCGAGGAGTCGTTCGAGCTTGGCTGGCTTCTGGAGCAGGCGGGAGCCGACTCCGCGCCGGACCGCCTCGTGGACAGGACAGCCGCAGTTGAGCTCGATGAAGCGAACCCCGAGCTGCTCGGCCATCCGGCACGCCTCGGAGGCGGTCTCCTCGTCTTTTGCCGCGAACTGTGCCCCGAAGTTGTCCTCCGTCGGGTGGTGTCGAAGAAGAGCTCGCTCCATCCGGTTTCCTTTGACGAGCTGGCGGGCATAGACCATCTCCGAGCAGGTGGAGGTGGCGCCGAACTCTCGGCAGAGTCTGCGAAAAGGGAGGTTTCCCCCCTTGGCGAGAGGGGCGAGAGGGAAGTTTCCTAATATAGACTGTGAGGGCATGGGCATCGTCTTCTTAGTCGTAGGCTAGTATCCTCGCCAGGGCTTACATTCACAGTGTTTGAAAATGTACAAGATGTGGGCATATAGGAAAACGAGTGACGCTGCCAACGGGTAGTGAATGTTAGGAGTAAAAGAATGAAGCTTGATGTTATGCGAAATCTGAAGATACCGAGTCAGGATCCCGAGATCGTTAAGAAGGTTGGGATCGGAGGCCTCGCATCGTTCTTGGTGGTAACCGCACCGCTCCTCCTCGGCTACCAGATGGAGATCATCCGTTCGACGGCCGACGGCTACACCGACGGTCTTCCGCCGATGCGCGATTACGGGAAGCTGTGGATCACCGGTGCGCTCGCTTCGGTGGTGATGCTAATGTTGGTGATGATCCCTACATCTATTGTGGGCGGCGGTATTCTCGCAGGGGCGTTGGCTATGGGCCTAACTGAAGGTGGAGGGCTCTTCGCAGGGCTCGGCGTGATCGCTGGGGTCCTGATGCTCCTTGGCCTGATGCTGCTTTTCTCCGTGGTCTGTCCGGCGCTCTTGCTGCGCTACACGATGACCGGAGAGCTCTGGGCTTTGGTCAATCTCCGCCAAGCGTTCGCCGACATTATGGTGGCTCCCATCGACTACTGCGTTCTCCTTGTCGTACCGTTCGTCGGAGGAATGGTAGGTGCGATAGTGGGTGCCCCCACCGCAGGGATCGCAGCTGTCTTCGTAGGCGCTTACACCACCTTTGTACTCGGTCGGCTGATGGGCGACTACTACCGCCTCCACCTACAGTAGAAGGTCCACGGAGCGGCCATCGTAGAGCTCGCATCCGGACTACAGCAGAAAGCCCTCGCCTCGAGGCGGGGGCTTTCTGCTGTTCGGAAGTCGGCTATTCGGAAGCCTGCTGTTCGGAAGTCGGGCGTCCCGTTTCGGAGACTATCTAGGAGCCGAAGCTCCTTTGGGCCTTCTTCCGAGTCATCTCGGCGAAGTCGGCTTTCCCGATCTCTTCGTAGGTGCTAGCCAGCTCTTCGTAGACCTCGGGTGACGGGGCCACCTTTAGGTACTTCTGGTACTGGATCACGGCCATCGTCTCCGAGCCGCTCCGTCGAAAAGCCCGAGCCAGCATAAGTAGCCAGATCGGCTCGCTCGAACCTTGGCCTCGCTCCCGCAGTCTGCCGATGAGGTCCCGGGGCGTATCCTGGAAGAGCCGGAGTAGTTCCTCGCCGATCGCATCGGGATCGGTTGCGGACTCCAAGCCGTCGAGGAGCGCCTCTACCGGATCGACCGTCGCGTCCTGCTCCGGGCTGTCCGAGAGCGCTTCGGTCGGCTCGGCGCCGGCCACGGCGGCTACCGCTTCCTCACTCGAAGCTACCGCCTCCGCACTCGATAAGGTGGAGGGCTCCGGAGTAGGTGGGGAAGAGACGGCTTCCGCGCCCTCCACCGGGGAGCTCTGGGAGTCCTCGACCGGCGGTGGAGCGGTCGCCGCACTCGCAGAAACAGGTGGAGTCGCGGCGGGGGTCGGCGCCTGGATCTGTTGGTCCGCCCAGGTCTGTTGGGACGCCGCCCAGTTCGCCTTCAGCCGCTCGAGCTGTTGGTGTTCCGACTCTAAGTAGAGCGACAGCAGCGCCCGCGCCGCCGGGTCGCCGTTCCCCTCGGTCCACTCCATCCACGACTGATACGCTTCGAGTAGGCTTCCGACGAGTTCGTCGGAGTCGGGCTGGCGCTTCGCCGCCTCCCGGAGGAGCGTGACGGAGTGGGCGAACTCGTGCTGCTGCTGGAGCCACTCGGCCCAAGCGGTGGAAAGAGAGGCGTGGAGCGCCAGCAGTTCTGGCTTCTGGGGAGCGTAGAGAAGGGCGGTTCGAAGTACGCTCATGGCGCCTCGATAGCGGCCTTGTGTCTGGAGGCGTTGGGCAGTCTCGTACAGCCCCGAGACCGCAGAATCGTAGGGGCAGGACTGCTCTGGGCTGGACGGGTCGGGAGGGGTAGGGGCGGCCGCGCTCTGCAGCAGCAGATGAGCGATGGTCTCCGGGTTCATGATGGAGTCGGCTCGGTGAGCCATCGCCTCGAGAAAGTGAAGTTGCCGCCGGGTCGACGGCTCGAAGTCTACAGCCATAGGGATGTCCAAAAGGTCCTTTCGGTCGGTGGGTTCAGCCTGGTGATGGTGCTCGTGGGAAGGCCCTGTAGCCGCGCTAAAAGGCGGGGCTGCATCGGTCGGCGCCACGGGCTCCACCGGCTCGTCCATGGGGGGGGGCGGGGGGGGTGGGGGCGCGGCTTCCAGGACCGCGAGCCTCGAGTCGAGGGGCTCGAGCTCCTCGGGTGCCCCGTCGGACTCTTCCGGCACTTCCGGCACCTCGCCTGCGGGTGCCGCTGCAGCTGCGGAAAGTTCGGGTGCAGAGACGATCGGTGGGGACGCACTGGGGACCTCCACCGGGAGCGGTTCAGAAGCGCTCGTGGGGTCCTGTGGCCCTTCGCTCGGCGGTACCCCGAGCTCTCTCGCGTCGATCTCCGCTGCGCCCTCGTCGTCCGGATCGAGGCTACGACCCAGGTTTCCACCGATCGCATCGGTTTCGGCTCCGGGCAGAGGGAGCAGTGTCGCATCGAGGAGAGCCGAGAGCGCATCGCCTTCGCCGTGCGCTTCCTCCGGTTGGGGTTCCGTCTGTTCCGAACTGCCGGAGTCGGCTGAGGGGGGCATCGGGATGGTCGCCGACAGGAGGGACATGAGAGGGTCGTCGACCGCCTCGGTTTCGGCGAATAGCTCTTCGGCGGCTACGGCGTGATAGTCTTCTTTCAAGCTGTCGAGGGGCTCTTGTGTGCTGGCCTCGCCGCCGGTTTCGGGCTGCGGGGGAGCGACCTGTGCCGCCCCATCAGGGTCG
>CAZDLH010000366.1:0-3576 GCA_964505925.1 uncultured Burkholderiales bacterium | reverse complement strand
CGGACGCCTCCAAGACCTGCTCGAAGAGCCCGACCCGAACGACCCTGGCGCGCCCTCGGTGAGGCCGGAGCACAGAGGCCCGGAGCGACCGGAGGAGGTCCCTTTCGAGGGCGGCCTGACGGTACGCGGGCTCACCTTTCACCGGGGGGAGCGAGCGGTACTCAAAGAGCTGGACCTGGAGCTTCCGCCCGGCTGCTACGGAGCGGTGGTCGGACCCACCACCGCCGGGAAGAGCACCCTCGTGGAGCTGCTGTGCGGGCTGCTGCCGCCGGACCAGGGAGAGATCCTCTACGACGGTCGCTACTCGCCCCGACAGGTTCAGCGCCAACTCGGCCCGGTCTTCCAAGAGTCGGTCCTCTTCTCCGGCACCCTGCGCGAGAATATCTGCCTTCAGCCTTGGGTAGAGCCGGAATCGTACCGTAAAGCGATCCGAGCAGCCGAGCTCCAGACGCTGATAGAGGATCTGCCCCAGGGCGAAGCTACGCCGGTCGCCGAGCGCGGGGCCAGCCTGTCCGGTGGCCAGAAGCAGCGCGTGATGCTAGCCCGGGCTCTGGCCTTAGAGCCGAAGGTGCTGATCCTCGACGATACGACCGCGCGCTTGGACCCGAATACCGAAGCCAAAGTGCTGGCCAACCTCCGCGAGCAGTACCCGAACCTGACCGTCTTGCACTTGAGCCAGCGCACCGCTCCCATCGAGAAAGCCGATCGCATCTACTTCTTGATGGAAGGCGAGATTCTGGCCTGGGGCACCCATAGCCAGCTCCTGGAAGAGTGCCTCGAGTACCAGCAGTTCGCCCTGGGGCAGCAGAGTGTCGAGGTGGGCACGTGAGATCGCTTCTGTCCACCTACCGCACCTCCATCGCGCTCGCCATGTCGGCGGCGGTGCTGGCCGCGGGCTTACAGCTGTGGGCCCCGGCCCTGGTCGCCGCGGCCATCGACGGCCCGATCGCCGAGGGGGACCTCGCGGGGCTCGCTCGCTACGCTGGAATACTGCTGGCGGTGGCCGCGGCGGCTTTCGTCGCCCAGGGTTCCCAGGTGTACCGCCTAGGCGGGGTGGGTCAGCGCGTGGTCTTCGACCTGCGAAAGGCCCTCTTCGACAAGCTGCTCACCTTGCCGGTGGGCTTCTTCACCACCGAGCAGACCGGCGACCTGATCTCTCGCTTGGCCAACGATAGCGAAAAGCTGGCCCAGTTCTTCTCTATGTCGCTCAGCCGGTTCGTGGGTAGCCTGGTTACCACGGTGGGCGCCGGCCTTTGCCTTCTAGGGGTGAACCTCAAGCTCGGGGCGGTGGCGCTGGCCCCAGCGCTCCTGATGCTGATCGGCACCGGGATACTGGCCCCCAAGCTGCGCAGCTTGAACCGGACCAGCCTGGAGGCCGGAGGGCAACTTTCGGCTCGGGTCACCGAGGGGCTCGAGCAGTTCCGGGTGGTGGTGGCTTTCGACCGCCGTGACCTCCTCGTCGAGGACCTCGAGCGGGCAAGCGCCACTCAGTTCGAGGCGGCCAAGAGCGCGGGGTACCGAAATGCGCTACTGGCTCCGTTTTACACCTTCTGCTCCCAGTGCGGACAGCTCTTGGTCCTAGGGTACGGACTGGTGCTGATGGCCCAAGACGAGCTCACTGTAGGGCTCTTGATCGCAGCCATGGCTTACCTGAGCCGGTTCTATGACCCGCTGCGCCAGCTAGCCGCGCTGTGGGCTACCCTACAGGCTGCGCTGTCGGCCTACGACCGCCTCCAGGAGCTACTAGCGCGGGAAGAGCGGTTGGAGGTAGTGTCTCGACCGTCGGAGCCGGCTCCCGGGGACGCCCCCCTGCTGGAGTTCGACCAGGTCAGTTTCGCCTACCGGCCCGACGAGCCGGTCTTGCATCGGATTTCGCTGCGGTTCCGGCCCGGTCGCACCTACGCTCTGGTCGGGCCCACCGGAGGCGGAAAGACCACCATGGCGTCGCTGATGGCGCGCCTGTTCGACCCTACCGAAGGCCAGGTCAGGTTCCGGGGTCTCCCGCTGCAGAGCCTGACCGCCGAAGAGCGCAGCCAGAAGATCGGATATATCCTCCAAGAGCCGAAGCTGCTGGGCGAAACCGTGGGCGAGAACGTCTCGGCCTTGCCGGAGGAGGTGGCCCATCTCTTCCCCGACGGCCTGGCCACCGAAAGCGACGGCCTCAGCGCTGGGCAGCGCCAGGTAGTGGCCTTCGTGCGCGCGGTCGAGCGACAGCCCGAGCTACTGATCCTCGACGAGGCGACCGCCAACGTGGACCCGGCCACCGAACGCCTCCTAGAGCTTCTGCTCGATCGCCTGCCGCCCACCGCCACCACAGTGGTGATCGCTCACCGCCTCCAGACCGTGGAGCGCGCCCACCGCATCCTGTTCGTCAACAACGGGCGCACGCTGGAGCCAGAAGGGTTAGACGCGGCTCTCGAGCTGTTCCGACAAGATACCCGCCGCAGCTGAGCCGGCGGCCTCGGTGCGCTGGGTAACCAGCTGGGACCGGCGGGTGTGGTGATCGGTGGCCCGCTGAAAATCGCGACCCAATAGCAGCAGTTCCAGCTCGCTGAAGGCCGGACCGGTCAGCTGCACCCCCAGCGGAAGCCCGTTCAGAAACCCGCCCGGCAGCGACAGCGCCGGAAGTCCGGTCAGGTTCGCCGATACCGTGAAGACATCGGCGAGGTACATCGCCACCGGGTCGTCGGCGCGCTCCCCGATCGGGAAGGCGGGCCCGGGGGCGGTCGGGGTCAGCAGCGCAGCCGCCCCGCTGAGGGCCTTCTCGAAGCCCTCCCGAAGAGCCGTCCGCACCTTCTGTGCCCGGTGGTAGTATGCGTCGTAGTAGCCGGCGGACAGGGTGTAGGTGCCGAGCATAATGCGCCGCTTCACCTCCGGCCCGAAGGCCATCGAGCGCACCGCCGCCGCCTGCTCAGCCGCGCTTTCAAACTTTCGATCGCCGAGCTCCGGACCGTACCGCAGCCCGTCGTAGCGCGCCAGGTTCGACGACGCCTCGGCTGGGGCGATCACGTAGTAGGCCGACAGCGCCTCTTTAAGATAGGGCAGCTCCACCTCGACGATGGTGTGCCCTTGCTCGCGAAACTGCTCCACCGCCGCCTCGAAGCTGCCGGCCGCCTCGGGGTCGAGAAGCTCGAGCACCGATTTCGGAACGGCGAGGGTGACGGGAGCGCGCTCTGCGACAGAGTCGAGGTCTCTTAGGTCGCCAGCCAACTCGCGATCGGAGCTGGTGCTATCTAAGGGGTCGAAGCCGCCGATCACCGAGAGGGCCAAAGCGACGTCCACAGCGGAGCGCGCGATCGGGCCCACCTGCTCGAGGGAAGAGGCGAAAGCCGTCAGCCCGTAGCGCGAGACCCGCCCGTAGGTGGGCTTCAGTCCGGTCACCCCGCAGTAAGCCGACGGTTGACGGATGGAGCCCCCGGTGTCCGAGCCCAACGCTAACGGCGCGTAGTCGGCCGCGACCGCCGCCGCTGAACCGCCGGAGGAGCCGCCGGGCACCCGGGTCGTGTCCCAAGGGTTGCGGGTGACGAAGAAAGCGGAGTTCTCGGTGGAGGACCCCATAGCGAACTCGTCGAGGTT